>CAZRXT010000021.1:0-16670 GCA_964604035.1 uncultured Prolixibacteraceae bacterium
TTAAAACCGAAATGCAGTTTGGGAAGCTGAACATTACAACAATTGTTTCGCAAAATGATGGTGAATCGCAGGTTATTGAAACCGAAGGCGGTGCACAGAAAACTGAATTTGAACTTCAAGCTTCAAGTTATGATGAAAACAGGCACTTCTTCCTGTCGAAATTTTTCAGAGAGCATTATAACGAGGCATTGAGCTCTTTGCCGTTGATCAGATCAAAAGTAATTATCAATAAAGTTGAAGTTTGGGTAACCAACAAGAGTCAGAACTTTACCTCGGCCCGCGACATTGTAGCCTTTGTCGATTTGGGCGAACAAGCGGGTAATATATATAATAAAATCGCAGAGTTCCAAGCTGGTGGAGGTTTAGGGTATCCGGCAAACTATGTTCCGCATAACGGTGCAAATAATATGTATCAGGAACTTACAACAACTTATGCAGGAGTAAAAACTTCGGCCGAAGTTGTCAAAACACTTAAGCCACTTGCTTCGAGAGGATTTACTAATGGAACCGACTGGGAGAAAATTGATCAGGCAAGGTTGTTAAATGCTTCAGAATATGATATTAACGAGCAGCTTGGGTTCATCTCCTTAAACTCTCCACTTAATAACGACGAGGTTTTAGCAGTGGCTTACAATATTACAATTGGCGATTCAACGTTTCAGGTTGGGCAGTTCGCATCAGATATTACAACTTCGAGCCAGACATTGGTGCTGAAGATGTTAAAGGGAACAAACCTTTCGCCCGATATGCCAACGTGGGACTTAATGATGAAAAACGTGTACAATATTGGAGGATATGACATCTCGGCTGACGATTTTGACTTCAATGTTGTTTATAAAAACGACTCGACAAGTACTTATATAAACTACCTTCCTATTGATGGAGGGAATAAGAAAACCTTGCTTCGGGTGTTAAATCTCGACAACCTAAACTCGCAGGGCGATTACGCTCAGAATGGCGATGGTATGTTCGATTTTGTTGAAGGGCTTACTATACTTGCTTCTTCGGGTAAAATTATTTTTCCTGTTCTCGAACCATTTGGTTCAACAATGGCAAAGTTTGCAGGGAAAGATTCGACAACCTATATGTTCTCTTCTCTTTACAGCAATACAAAAACGTATGCCGAAACTGAAGATACAAAACACAATAAGTTCTATTTGGTTGGATCATACAAAGGTTCATCAAGTTCTGAAATCTCTCTGAATTCGTTTAATCTTTCTCAAGGCTCGGTTAAAGTATCGGCCGGTAGCACAGTTCTTACCGAGAATGTTGATTATACGGTCGATTATGCGCTAGGAAAAGTTAAGATTATTAATCAGGCATACATCGAATCGGGTACTCCTATTAAAGTCTCGACCGAAAGTCAGGATGTGTTGTCGATGCAGCGGAAAACAATGATTGGCTCGTATGCCACATATAAGTTTTCCGATAAATTCAGTCTTGGCGGAACGGCTCTTTGGATGAACGAACGCCCAATTACTTCGAAAGTAGATTTGGGCGAAGAGCCTGTTTCGAACCTAATGCTTGGTCTCGATTTCCAATATAACCAACAATCGCAGCTGCTGACCGATCTGATTAATTACCTTCCATTTATCGACTCCGACACAAAGTCAAGCCTTTCGGTTGAAGGTGAAGTGGCAAAACTGATTACAGGTTCGTCGAAAACAACAGGGAATAATGTCTATATTGACGACTTTGAAGGTGTAGAAACTTCGTATTCAATGACATCGGCAATGGGCTGGTATCTGGCTTCAACACCACAATGGCAACCCGACTTAATTAAAGACTCAGACAAGGATGACCTGAGTTCAGGATACTACCGATCAAAGCTTGCATGGTACTATATTGATAGAATTTTTAGCGAAAAATCAAGCACTTATATGCCAAGCCATATAAAAGCTGATTTGGCAATGCTTTCAAATCATTATATGCGCGATGTGCTTGTGCAAGAAATATTTCCGGGCAAAGAGCTAACAATCGGTTCAAATAACTATCAGAGTATTTTGAATTTAGCTTATTATCCAAAAGAAAAAGGTCCTTATAACTTCGACCTTAATGTCGATTTTGATGGAAAACTGAGAAATCCGGAAGATCGTTGGGGTGGAATTATGAGAGAAGTTCAGACTCCAAACTTCGAAACCGCAAATATCGAATACATTGAATTCTGGCTGCTCGATCCATTTATCTATAACAAAGATGGATCGCACGAAGGCGGTGATCTTTATTTCAACCTTGGAAATGTTTCAGAAGATATATTGAGCGACTCTCGAAAATCATTCGAAAATGGTTTGCCTTCAACTTCAGAGGTCGAAAATGTTGATACTACTGTTTGGGGGCGCGTTTCAACGAACCAATTGTTGAACAACTCTTTTGAAAATGATGCTGATAGTAGAAAATATCAAGATGTTGGTTTTGATGGCTTAAGCAGCGATGAAGAACAAACGTTTTTCAAAGATTACCTCGAAGAAATTAAAAATAAAATTTCGGCCGAAGCTTATAATAAGGTAGTTGCCGACCCTTCGGGAGACGATTATCACTATTATCGCGGAGGAGATTACGACGATGAAGAAGTGTCAATTATCGATCGTTACAAGAAGTATAACAACTTTGAAGGCAACTCGCCTACAACATCAATGTATACCGAAAGTTATTCAACTTCAGGTAAATCGGAACCCGACATCGAAGATATTAATGATGATAACACGCTCAACGAAATCGAAAAGTACTTCCAGTACAGAGTTAGCATTCGTCCGGAAGATTTGAATATTGGTCAAAATTATGTGGTCGACAAGGTGCAACGGCAAGTCGCACTGAAAAATGGAACAACCGATGTTGTGAACTGGTATCAGTTTAAAATACCTATCCGAAATAATTCCAATGCCGAAGCAATAAATGGAATTTCCGATTTTAAATCGATCCGTTTCATGCGTATGTTTCTGACCAATTTCTCCGATTCAGTAATTCTTCGTTTTGGAACTCTTAATCTTGTTCGTTCCGATTGGCGGAAGGAAAATCAATCTCTTGCTGATGTTGGCGCAGTAGAGTCGGCAAATGCAGCTTTCGAAATGGCAACCATCAACATTGAAGAAAACCAGAACCGTAAGCCAATTAACTATGTGTTGCCTCCCGATATTGAACGGGAATTCGACCCTACAAGTACCACAGCAACATTAATGAACGAACAGTCGATGTTGCTTAAGGTTGTCGATCTTGAAAAAGGCGATGCAAAAGCGGTATATAAGAATGTTGGACTGGATATGCGCATGTACAAAAAACTTAAAATGGAAGTTCATGCCGAAGCTGTTGAAGGTTATCCTCTTAGCGACTATGAGACTTCACTCTTTGTGCGAATGGGTAGCGACAACGACAACTACTATGAATATGAAATCCCGTTGATGTTGACACCTGTGCCTGCAACCACATATAATGCTGATAGTGAATCAGACCGGTTAGTTGTATGGCCCGATGAGAACAGGCTGAATGTAAGTTTATCCATTTTTACCGATCTTAAGCTGAAACGCGATGAAGCCGTTCGTAAAGCAGGTTCAACTATTTCGAAGAGCGATATCTTTCAAGATGTTGATGGCAATTCGAAAGGCGATAAAAATATTATCAGAATTAAAGGTAACCCTAGCTTGGGCGATGTAGAAATAATGCATGTGGGTATCCGCAATCTTAATGCTGAAAATAAAATAGCTAAGACCGTTGAAGTGTGGGTTAACGAATTGCGGCTTTCGGGTTATGAAGCAGATGGAGGTTGGGCTTCAAACGGCCGTATGTCTCTGCGTTTAGCCGATTTGGGCAACGTAACCCTTGCCGGAAGTACTCAGTCGGTAGGGTGGGGAAGCATTAACCAATCTGCTTCGCAGAGGAGCCTTGAGAATACTTATCAAGTAGATTTGACGGCTAATTTTCAATTAGGGAAGTTGTTGCCCGAGAAAGTTGGGCTTCACTTGCCATTGTTCTACAGTTATTCTAAGGGAGTTGCTACTCCCGAGTACGATCCATTAAATTCAGATGTTAAACTGAGCGAGTCTCTTGCTTTGATCGACAGCCCTGAAGAAAAAGATTATTTGAAAAACATTTCTCAAGATGTAGTTACTCGTAAGAGTCTTAATTTTAATAATATAACTATTGAGCCTCAACGCAAAAAAGCAGACAGGACACCTCTGCCAACAGATATCGAAAACTTCTCGGTTTCTTATTCTCGTTCTGAAGAGTTGAACCATAATGTCGATGTCGAAAAGCAATTGGAACGTAATACAAAAGCATCGTTCGATTATAATTACACAATAACCAGTAAACCGATAACTCCATTTAAGAACGTTAAGTTTCTGAATAATAAAGCATTTAGAATAATAAAGGATTTCAATTTCAATTTATTGCCCGAGCTGATTTCATACCGTACAGATATCGATAAATCTTATAGCGAACGGTTGGCCCGAGATAATTCAGGGATGGAACTTGACCTGCCTATAACTGTGTCGAAAGATTTCCTTTGGAACCGAAATTTTGACTTGCGCTATAGCTTATCACAGAATCTAAAGGTCGATTTTACGAACAAAAGTACTGCCCGTATCGATCAACTTGATGGCGTTGAAGATGAACTTCTTTATCCCGATGAATATGCTCTGATGCAGAAAGAAATCTATAAAAACCTTTTGGCATTTGGCCGTCCGGTCGATTATCAGCATACGCTTAATGTTAGGTATACCATTCCGATTAATAAGTTACCGTTGCTCGACTTTGTAAATTCTTCACTGACATATCGAGGTGGTTACGATTGGATTGCAGGTTCTTTGTTGAGTTCTGAATTCGAGTCTGTCGACTTGGGGAATACTGTAAATAATACAATGAACCTCAATTTGAACGCATCGTTGAATATGACTACTCTTTATAATAAAGTGCCATATTTCAAGGAGATAAACCAAAAATACCAGTCAACGGGGCGTAATTATGGTAGCCGTAGTAAAACTGCGACGAAGAAGAAAGAGCCTGCTAAGAGCGATAAACCTGCCAGAACAAAAGAAGTTAAATATCAGGCCAAGAAAGTTGATCTTAAAGCTAATGTCCCAAAATCTATTTTTCATAAGCTTGAGACCGAAGATGTTAAGGTGGTTCTTTTAACCGCTAAAGGCGATACAATTAAGGGCGATGTTACTGTTGTAAATGAAAATAGGGTAAACTTTAAAGCCGAAAAAAGCTATAAGGGTGCGCAGGTTCTTGTAGTTGGTAAAAGAGAAATCTCAGAATCTATCGCAAAGCAAGTTGTCGATTTTTCTACCCGATTCTTACTTGGTGTACGCAACGTTCAAGCTACATATTCAAAATCAGGTGGGACTGAATTGCCCGGATTTACTCCTGATCCGTACCTTTTCGGAGCTCGAAATGTTACTTCGTTGGATGGTAGTTCATCTTTGGCACCAACTCTTCCTTTTTTGATGGGATGGCAAGACGAAAGTTTTGCGTTGAAAGCTGCAAATAGAGGTTGGGTATCTCAGGATACAACAATTAGTAAGCAATATCTGGTGCAGAGTACCGAAACTTGGAATTTCTCGGTTCAGTTGGAACCAATTTCGAACCTAAGGTTCAATGTTACTGGTCGAAGGCGTGAGTCGAGCAATGTTAGTAGTTTCATTCAGTTTAATGGTGCCAAAAACTCATTCGAATTGTTGAGCAGAAAAGAAACCGGCAACTTCGATATGTCAATTCTTACATTGAAAACAGCTTTTAGACAGAGTCTTAGCGATGATGAAAAGAAATCGGATTTGTTCGATGAATTTAATGGCAAGAACAGGCAGATTGTTCTCGAGCGTTTAAATAAAGCACGTGGTTATGTTGAAGGGCAAGGTTATTCGAAAAGTCCTTATGCCGATATTACAAATGGTGTTTCGGCTACTTCGTCCGATGTTATTATTCCTGCTTTCATTGCGACTTATACTGGTATCGATGCAAACAAAATACCACTGACTGCACGCCCAGGTCTAGCTTGGATTAGACCAAACTGGACTGTCAATTATAATGGGAATCCTGAGCAGATAGAGTGGCTTAAAAACTATGTGAACACACTCAATTTCAATCATAGTTATCGATCAACTTATACAATTGGCTCATTCGAAACGAACCTTGATTATGATGCTGATGAGTCGGGCTTTAGCTGGGTGAGAAGTCAGTTGAATGACGATAAATATTTTGTGCCCGAGCTTGACATTACTTCAATAAATATTCAGGAAGACCTTAGCCCGCTCATTAATATTGATGTAGGTTTTGTGAACGATTTGAGCGCTAACTTTGAGATTAGAAAGACCAGAAACCTCAATTTCAGTTTTTCGAACATGCAGTTGAGCGAAATGATTAAAAATGAATATAGTATTGGAGTAGGATATCGGTTTTCGGGTATGGACATGATTCTTAAAACCAAAAGAAACACCGAAACGGTTTCAAACGATGTAAATCTTAGGCTGGATGTTGCAAGTAGCAACTATAAAACCACTTTCCGTACAATAGATAAAGAAGAGGGAATCTTGCAAAATGGTACCCGCATATTCTCTATTGATTTTCAGGCCGATTATATGGTTAGCGATAAGCTTACCGTTAAGCTATATTACCAGTATAACATGAATGCTCCGCATTCGACAGAAGATGGTTATACTCAGAAGAATACTAAGTTTGGTTTGACATTCAACTATTCAATCATGTAGTGCATGATTGAATAGTTGATTACAAAAATGAAGCTAAATTGCCAGTCTTGTCGGCTAGTGGCCCTTTCTTTTCATCCCATTTTACTGTAGCGCACTCAAATTTTGTGTCGTGTTCGAAGAACAAGATGTAATTGTTTTCGAATGCTTCGCGATAAAATGCCTCTTTTTCGGCCATAGAAGTAACAGGATAAAGATCGTATGCCGAGATCCATTTCAGCGGAATATTGGCTACAAGAGGAGATAAGTCTGTGATATAAACCAACTTCTTGTTCCCAATTGATAGAATTGGAACAATCATTCCCGGTGTGTGCCCATCGAAAAACCGCAATTCAAAACCAGGAAACAGTTCACCTTCTTTTTCAATCAAATTTAGCTTTCCGCTTTTCAAAACCGGCATTAAATCGTCTTCAAAAAAAGCGTCATCTTCTCGTGGATTTGCGTTCATTGCATTTTCCCATTGCGACTTAGCACAGTGGTATGTCGCATTTGGGAATGTAAGTACAAGGTTCTTGTTTTCATCAAACCTGGTGCCCCCACCGCAGTGGTCCCAATGCAAGTGAGTGTGAACAACATCGGTAATATCTTCGGGTGCAAAGCCTGCTTTCTGTAGCGATTCCAGCAATAGTTTCGGGTTTGCGATCTTGTTATTTCTGATGAATTTCTGACTGAGTTTGTCGCCTGCCCCGGTTTCAATTAGTACTTTTCGGTTGCCTGCAACAACAAGCAAACAGCGCATGGCAAGAGTTATAAGATTCTGGCTGTCGGACTTAATCTTTTGTTCCCACATTACTTTTGGTACACCGCCAAATATTCCGCCACCATCGCAGGCAAAATTTCCCGCATCGATAATATGAAGTTCCATATCCTTTTTTCTTACAAAAGAAACGAATAAACTTATTCATTCTTCCTTATTAAAATGATAATTCATCGAATAGGTGCATGCAAAATCATTATTTTAGCAGCAACAACAAAACCTAAAGTATGCACATTCATTTCATCGCAATTGGCGGCAGTGCCATGCACAATTTGGCAATTGCACTTCATAAAAAAGGATATAAGATTACTGGTTCCGACGACGAAGTTTTTGAACCATCGCGTTCGCGCCTCGAAAAATATGGGTTATTGCCCAGAGTTGAAGGTTGGCAGCCCGAACTTATTTCAAGTAAAATCGATGTCATTATTTTGGGGATGCATGCCCGTGAAGATAATCCTGAACTCTTAATGGCTCAAAACCTTGGATTGAAAATATATTCATATCCCGAATATTTGTATGAGCAGACGAAAGATAAAATAAGGGTTGTTATTGGTGGTAGTCATGGCAAAACTACAACCACGTCGATGATTATGCATGTGTTGAAATTCAATAACATCGATTTCGATTACATGGTTGGTGCAACTCTCGAAGGGTTTGAAACGATGGTTGGCTTAAAGCACGAAACTAAAATTGCCATTTTTGAAGGCGATGAATACCTCTCTTCGCCAATTGATTTGCGGCCTAAATTCCATCATTATAAACCAACTATTGCAATGTTGACGGGTATTGCGTGGGATCATATTAACGTATTCCCAACTTTTGATGGGTATGTTGATCAGTTTCGGATTTTTGCTGATATGATTGAGCCCAACGGTTCGCTTGTATATTTTGATGGCGATGAAAATAGTTGTTCCATAGCCAATAGAATTAGGAAAGATGTAAAGTTGCTTCCCTATTCTACGCCTAGTTTTTTAATCAGAAATGGTGCAACTTTTCTTATTGATGGTGGTTCTGAAATTGAGCTGAAGGTTTTTGGAGAGCATAACTTGCAGAATATTGCAGGAGCTAAACTTGTTTGCAATCAATTGGGAATTTCTGACCATCAGTTTTTTAATGCCATATCTAATTTTAGTGGATCGGCCCGACGATTGGAAGTTGTTGCTGAAAACGAATCGACAACCGTTTATTACGATTTTGCACATTCGCCTTCTAAGCTGAAAGCAACCACTTCGGCTGTTAAAAAGCAATTTGACGATCGTAAGTTAGTTGCTGTAATGGAGTTGCATACGTTCAGTAGCCTAAAGAAAGAGTTTCTGCCTCAATACAAAGACTCAATGGCCGCTGCCGATCAGGCATTTGTCTATTTTAATCCGCATACAATTGAACACAAGCGACTCGATCCTATTTCTATAGAACAGGTTAAAGATGCTTTTGGAGGCGATAATCTCGAAGTTTTTACCGATTCTGATCTGTTGTTCTCTGAACTTGAAAAAATAGACTGGGAAAGTAAAAACCTTCTGATTATGAGCTCAGGAAACTTTTCGGGGAAGAACGTTAAGGACTTTGGAAAATCGCTTGTTGAGTAGAGAAGCCAATTAGCCACTATAGCCGGTTGCTCTGCTGAAAATCATCTTAGGTTCCCATGCCGGTTCTGATCCCAAAACCATTCGTGGGCACTTAGCTGTTTCTTCAAACCCATTAGCTAAAAGGAAATCAATTGCTTCCCGATTCTGTTCGGGAACAACAATTGTGCGATGGTTTTTTCGGCACCTGAATTTGTAGAGTTCAAAACCAACTTCTTTATTTTCAGCAATAATAAGCCCATTTCCCCAGTTCGAAATATAGTATCCCTGAATTTCGCCATCGATATAAACCCAAGTTTCGGCAAGGTGGCTTTCTAAAAGTAATTTGCGCTGTTCGCCCGTAGCCTTGAAATCGAGTGCCGCAATTGCTTCTAAATCATTTATTGCAGCTAGCCTTACCTTCAATCTGTCGTTTTGCCTGGCATTAAACTTTTCGGGGAACTTAAAAAAATGGTAGTAAGAAGAAATCTCGAACCCTAACTTCTGATATATAGGACGTCCCATATCAGAAGCGGTAAGGATAAAATTTTGCGCCCCTTTTTTTCTAGCTTCTGAAATGAGATATTTGGTCATTGCAGTTCCAATTCCCTGATTTCGGTATTTGTGGTGTGTTATGATCCACCCAAACCATGCGTATTCTTCTAATACGAAGATGATTCCAAATCCAATAAGTTTGTGCTTGTCAACAATTTGATATGCCGAAAACCATGGCTGCCATTCGTTTTGCAAGAACAGTTCATAGGCATCGCTTTGCCACTCTTTGGGCTGTAAGAGGTTTAGTTGATCGAGTAGCCGGGAATCGAATTCTGAGATTGAAATTTCCATTTGTGTAAGGTGTTTTTTCTTACTGCAAATAATATAATTCGGACTTCAATGGCAATTTTTTCATCAAAAAAAGCACAAAATTTTTTTCAGTAAAAAAACTATTGAAATGTTTTGAATTTCAGAATATATTTTTGAATTTTGTGATATCAAAATAATATCAAAATAAAATTAAAATGAAAACACAAGAAGAAAATTTTTCCGGAGTTAAATTGCCGGGTATCATGATGTTGATCTTAAATTTCCTTTTTCTGATTGGAATTATTGCTGTTTTTGTTTGGAGTGTTTCAAACGTTGAGACCAATAAGGGTTTCTTTGTGCCTATTTTAATTACAGATCTTATTTTATTTATTCTGAACTGTATATTTTGGGGCGGTTTCATGCAAATTGAACCAAATGAAGCAATGGTTTTAATCTTCTTTGGGAGGTACGATGGAACCGTAAAAGAGAATGGTTTCTATTGGGTTAATCCATTTTTTACAAAGAAGAAACTCACTTTACGCGCCCGAAATCTCGATGCCGAACCAATAAAGGTGAATGATAAAACAGGCAATCCTGTAATGATTGGGCTTGTGCTTGTTTGGCGTGTTGCCGATACCTATAAAGCTTCTTTCGATATTGATAATGCCTCGATGCAGGTTTCTGCTACTGCAAACGCTGCTATTAAGGGGAATGAAATAATGAAATCGTACGAGAATTTTGTCAAAGTTCAAAGTGATGCTGCTCTTCGGAATGTGGCGGGCATGTACGCTTATGATCATTCGGGCTCGAGCAATGTAAATGCAGATGAACTGACTTTGCGCTCGGGTGGCGAAGAGATCAATGATTTTCTTGAAACGCAACTTAATGAACGGTTGGCGATAGCGGGTATTTACGTTGTAGAAGCCCGGATCAACTATTTGGCTTATGCTCCTGAAATTGCGGCCGTAATGCTTCGTCGCCAACAAGCCGATGCCATTATTGCTGCCCGCGAGAAGATTGTTGAAGGTGCTGTTGGAATGGTTAAAATGGCCCTAGCTAAATTGGCCGATGAACAAATTATTGAGTTGGATGATGAAAAGAAAGCTGCAATGGTTAGCAATCTGCTGGTTGTTCTTTGTAGCGACGAATCGGCTCATCCCGTTTTAAATACAGGAACTCTTTACAACTAAAATGGCCGATAAGGAATCAAAAACGAAAAGCTTTGTGCTGCGTATCGATTCTGATACAATGGCTGCTATTGAAAAGTGGGCTGCCGATGAATTCCGAAGCGCGAATGGACAGATTTTGTACCTTCTCGATCAGGCGTTAAGAAAAAATGGGCGTTTGCCAAAAGGTAAGAAGTAGCTTGTTAATAACAATATATAAGATTTTTAGCTTGAAGCTTTTTTGATGATGATGATTTATAAATCAAAAAACGGAGCCCTAATTTAGTTAGACTCCGTTTTTTTGTTGTTATAAGTATGATACGAATACTTCCGCAGCGATTAAATAAATCCTTTTAAAGCGTCAATAACTTCTTTGGTCGATATATCGTGATCAAATACCATTGTTACATCTGCTCTTTTGTACCAATTGTTGCGTTTGGCTAGCGTTTCGTCAATGAAGGCGATCAATTCCTCTTCAGTTTTACCTTTAATGAGAGGCCGTTCGGTTTTTGAATTCATTAAACGTTCGGCCAAAATTCTTGGAGATCCTTCGAGATAAAGCGAAGTGCCTGTTTTTTTGATATGGTCCATATTGTCGAAAAAACAAGGAGCGCCGCCACCTGTTGCAATTACAATATTTTCAAATTCAGATACTTCGTGAAGGGCTTTTTGTTCAGCTTTCCGAAATCCATCTTCGCCTTCCGACGCAAAAATCTCAGGAATTGTTTTAAAATTACGCTCCTCGATGTATGAGTCGAGATCAATAAATTGTAAGTTAAGTGTTTGGGCTAATTCTTTTCCAACGGTTGATTTCCCGCTGCCCATGTAACCAATTAAATAGATACGCATAAATATCTGGTGTAATATTAAAACAATGTCATCTGGTTCGGATTTTCATCTTCATGTTTATCGCCACGGTCAATTTCGAAAGGAACATCATCGAATGGCAAAGGGCTCTTTTCTTCTTCTTCCTCTAATATAGGTTCTTGAATATCTTCGTCTTTGATGATTGGTTCAATTTCTTTGATATTTTCTACATGGTATGTCGAAAGCCGTTTCCCTTTTGCTTTGTATGATTTTACACCAATAAACTCAGCAACTTCAATAATTTCGTTCTCTCGTTCGCTATTTTTTCCTCCAAACTCAAGTTCAAAACGGGGGTAATGCACCCAAGTTATGCTAATGAGTTTATTTCCCGGGTTTTCGCCAATGAAATCAATTGTTTTGTTGGTGCCAATTTCATCGTCGATCTGAAAGCGTTTCACATAGTAGAAACCCTGCTCTTGGTCCCAATAAATAACCGACATGGTTTTCTTTGGGTTGAATTTTTCGATAAGAAGAATTTCGCCGTTGAAATGGTTTGAAAGGTCGAAATTATAAAGTTCTAATTCGCCGTTTTTGAAAATGACCAATATCTTATCGTCGCCTTGGAATTCGCCAATAAATTCGCCTCTTCCATCAGCATTCAACCGTTTTACATCGGTGTCGAACCATATTTTACGTCCGCCAAGAGTAGATACCCCTTTCTCTTTTAGAGCAATTTTATGAACTTCATTTTTAGACAGAACATTTCCCATCGATTGTCGTCCTTTGATTGCCAGTTCGCCAAGGTCGCATTCAAAAATAAGTTTCTTCAGTCGGGGTTTTGGTTTTAGTGTAATGCGCAACACTTCGGCTTCTCCGTTAGGATTTGCGCTGAAGTATAGTATTTTAGAACCGGGAGTTCCTTGTGTTACGTCATATTCTTTGTCGCGGGTAACGCCGGTAACAGCAAAGCGTTTCATGTATATTGCCCCGGCTCGTCCATCGCGGTAAACTACGTTATAAATTGTTCGGGTGTCGTTCTTTTTGAATACGTTAAGGTATTGTATGTTTTTCCCGATAAATGCTTTTTCTGCCACTTTTGAAACGAAGTATGTCCCATCTTTTCTGAAAACAATAATCTCGTCGAGGTTAGAGCAGTCGCAAACGTATTCATTTTTCTTGAGGCTAGTACCCATGAAACCCTCGTCAAAGTCGACGTACAGTTTTTCGTTGGCCACCATAACCTTCGCAGCTTCTATGTTTTCGAAATTGCGGATTTCTGTTTTTCGTTCGCGGCCTTTCCCATATTTAGATTTAATACGGAGGTAGTATTCAATAGAGTAGGGTATAATGTTTTCGATATTGTTGAGTATTTCAGCAATTTCGTCTTCTATTGATTGAAGGTATTCGTCGGCTTTTTCCTTGTTGAATTTCAGGATGCGAGCCATCTTGATTTCCATCAATTTGATGATATCTTCGCGGGTAACTTCGCGGCGGAGCTTTGGTTTCCAAGGTTCGAGCCGCTTATCGATGTGCGCAACTACCTCGTCCATATTTGCGCTCTCTTCAAAGCCCTTGTCTTTGTAAATTCGCTCTTCGATGAATATTTTTTCGAGCGAGGCATAATGCCATGCTTCTTCAAGTTCTTTTTTTCTGATTTCGAGCTCAAGTTTGAGCAGCATCACTGTTTGGTCTGTGTTTTTCCTTAGAATGTCGCTAACCCCAATAAAGTGAGGTTTATCGTCTTCAATAATACATGCATTAGGAGAAACTGGAATTTCGCAATCGGTAAAGGCATAAAGGGCATCTATGGTTTTGTCGCTCGATGTGCCAGGCATTAGGTGAATAAGAATTTCAACATTTGCGGCAGTATTATCATCAATTTTCTTGATTTTGATTTTGCCTTTATCTGTTGCTTTGATGATCGTTTCAATTAGCGCACCTGTATTCCTGCCAAAAGGAACTTCGGTAATGGCAAGCGTTTTACTGTCGATTTTTTCAATTTTAGCCCTGATTTTTATTGCGCCACCTCTAATTCCATCGTTGTATTTCGAAACGTCGATTAAGCCTCCGGTTGGAAAGTCGGGGTATATTTCAAAATCTTCGCCTTTTAAGTATTGAATTGAAGCGTCGATTAACTCGTTAAAGTTATGTGGAAGAATTTTTGATGATAATCCAACAGCAATACCTTCAACGCCTTGGGCTAGCAATAATGGGAACTTAACCGGAAGTGTTACTGGTTCTCTTTTTCGACCGTCGTAAGAGAGTTGCCACACAGTTGTTTTTGCGTTAAATACAACATCAAGAGCAAATTTTGAAAGACGGGCTTCGATGTAACGAGGTGCCGCGGCTCCATCGCCGGTAAGAATATTCCCCCAGTTCCCCTGCGTGTCAACTAGCAAGTCTTTTTGCCCCAGCGATACCAGAGCATCGCCAATAGAGGCATCGCCGTGAGGGTGGTACTGCATGGTTTGCCCAATTATGTTGGCTACTTTGTTGTAACGCCCATCGTCCATCTCCTTCATTGCGTGCATAATTCTACGCTGAACTGGTTTTAGACCGTCGTTCACATAAGGAACAGCACGTTCAAGTATTACATAAGAGGCATAATCGAGAAACCAATTTTGGAACATACCCGAGAGGTATTTCAATTCGTGTTTTTCCTCGTGGCGTTCTTCCCCCGCTGGAGTTTCTTCTGGTTGTATGTGTAATTCTTCGGTCATTTTTATTGATTGCTGAATGGACTGAATTGCTGAGTTTTATTGCTGTTCTTCAGTTTATTATCTTATTTCGTCTTTTTCTACAACAAGATTGTCGATAATAAACTCCTGCCTTTCAGGTGTGTTTTTCCCCATGTAATATTCGAGTAGTTGTTTTATTGCATCGCCTTTGTGAACCGTAACAGGCTCGAGGCGTATTTCTTCGCCAATGAATACTTTAAATTCATCGGGAGATATTTCGCCAAGACCTTTAAACCGGGTAATCTCGGGGTTTGCGCCTACTTTTCTTATGGCATCCTGCCGTTCTTCATCGGAATAGCAGTAATACGTTTTCTTTTTATTCCGAACCCTAAATAGTGGGGTTTGTAAAATATAAACGTGTCCCTTTTTGATCAATTCGGGGAAGAATTGAAGGAAAAAAGTAAGTAGTAGTAGGCGGATGTGCATTCCGTCGACATCGGCATCGGTGGCAACAATTACTTTATTGTAGCGAAGTTCGTCGAGCCCATCTTCAATGTTGAGAGCTGCTTGCAACAGGTTAAACTCTTCGTTTTCGTAAACTACTTTTTTTGTTAGCCCATACGAATTGAGCGGTTTACCTCTTAAACTGAAAACTGCCTGAGTGGTTACGTCTCTCGATTTTGTAATTGAACCGCTTGCCGAATCTCCCTCGGTGATGAAGAGGCACGAATTGTCTTTCTTCTCGTCGTTTGTATTGTAATGGATGCGGCAATCGCGAAGTTTCTTATTGTGTAGGCTAACTTTTTTTGCCCGCTCTTTTGCTAGTTTTTTGATGCCCGAAATTGCTTTCCGCTCACGTTCCGACTCCTGTATGCGCCGCAGCAGTACTTCAGATACATCGGCATGTTTATGCAGATAATTATCAAGTTCTTTTTGCAGGAAGTTGGCTACAAAGTTTCGAACAGAGGGGCCTTCGGGGCCTATGTCTTTTGATCCGAGTTTTGTTTTTGTTTGCGACTCGAATACTGGCTCTTCTACCTTAATGCTTATTGCGGCAGTAATTGAAGAGTGTATGTCGGAAGAGTCGAAGTCTTTCTTGTAAAAATCGCGGATAGTTTTAACAATTGCTTCGCGGAAAGCTTGTAAGTGTGTTCCTCCCTGAGAGGTATGTTGTCCATTTACAAATGAATAGTAATCTTCGCCATACTGATTTCCGTGGGTTAATGCCACTTCAATATCTTCGCCACTAAGATGTATAACAGGGTATAACGGCTCGCTATCCATGTTTTCGTTGAGCAAATCGAGCAACCCATTTTTTGAAAGGTACCTTTCGCCATTGAATTCTATCACCATCCCTGCATTCAGGAAGGTGTAGTTTTTCATCATTTTCGAAATGTAGTCGTTGATATAATGGTAATTGCGGAAGATTGTTGCATCGGGTTTGAACTCTACATGTGTTCCGTTATCTTCATCGGTAGGGCAAACTTTTTCTTCTCTGACCAAAACACCCTTTGAAAATTCGAGTTCTTTTACTTCTTTGTCGCGGATAGAGCGAATTATGAAACGGCTCGAAAGTGCGTTTACGGCTTTTATTCCAACGCCATTTAATCCTACCGATTTTTTGAAAACTTTTGAATCGTATTTGGCCCCTGTGTTCATTTTCGAGGCAACATCGGCTAGCTTGCCCAGAGGTATGCCACGCCCGAAGTCGCGGATGGTAACTTTTTCGTCAGAAACGTGAACGATAATTTTTTTCCCGTTTCCCATCATAAATTCGTCGACTGAATTGTCGAGGACTTCTTTAAGTAGAACGTAGATGCCATCGTCGGCTTGCGAACCATCGCCAAGTTTTCCAATATACATACCTGGCCGGCGCCTTATGTGCTCCTGCCAGTCGAGGGTTTGAATGGATTCTTCGGTATAATCGAGTTGTTCTTGCATACTTTTTCGCCAAATTTTCACAAATATACCAAAAACCGTTTTTCGATTCGAAACCTTTTATTAACACTCTTTTGTGTTAAAAGTTAATAACCTGAGTGTCGCGTTGTATATAATTCATTGAAACTATGCGCATTTAAATCTTGCATATTGTAGAATGAAAAAAGGATGCCTGATAATCAGACACCCTTTTTAAACATTTAAATATCAATAGTAATAACTTACTATCTATTCATATTTTCTACCAACCAGGATATTGA
>CAZRXT010000022.1:0-2789 GCA_964604035.1 uncultured Prolixibacteraceae bacterium
GATTTTACGGGATTTGTCTTAATTATTCTGCCATTTGTCTTTGGCTTCACGCGGAGAGCGAGGGATTCGAACCCCCGGTACCCCGAAAGGTACAACAGATTTCGAGTCTGCCACAATCGACCACTCTGCCAGCTCTCCATTCGGCTGCAAATATAAAATTTTCCAATTAAATCTATTGATAAATTTGCTGCAAATGGCTTAGATTTTTGTTATATTAGTGATGAACTTAAAAAATCTAACATTATGGAAAAGCTGAATAACATCGAAATGTTTGGTTCTATCGAAAAAGTAGAAGAACTATCTACTATTAATCAGAATATTATACCCGGAACATTGGTTTTCGACTCAATTTCACCTTTCTGGGGGTATTACAATGATGAACCACAAGATTCAAGTCCAATTTATGTCTACGTTGCACTTGATAAAACCTATACTGCCATTGATATTATTAGAGCGTATGTAAAAATTAAGGCTGAATTACCTTTTGATTTGGATGTTGCAAAGGCTTTTGTTCAAATTGGAGATAAAGTGTTTAATGTGATACGAATTAGGCATTTGAACACTTATGCGAACATTGGTGAGATACAAAAAGCTTTTGCAAAAAATAAAATACAGCCATTAGTTAGTTCAGTCCATTATGAAAAAGCTACGGCGCACATTTCATTATCGAAGATGTTTTATTTAAAGAACCTCACCAACGAAATCTATCTTGATACCGACGAAAAGAACCACGCTTATTTTGAAATACCAAGAGAGCTTTCTTTTGAAGAATTCACTGAAATATCGAAGAAAGTACAGAATAATTGGTTCGATCGGAAATTCGATACTGCTCTAGGTTCATATCTTACCGACCATAGAGTTGTTGATTTTGTTCGTATTTATTCCGAAAATCAAGAAGTCGACTATCTTGATAAAATTCGAAAACTCTTCTTGCAGAAAATGGGATAAATACGATGAGAATCTTATAATATCTCTTTTGCTTCGTGCTGTAAGAAGTTTAGTGCATTAGTTAACGGATCGTCGTTGCCCGATGCAAACTCTTCGAGAATATCGGTAGCAAATTCGATATAAGAATCTTTAGGGTTATGTTGTTCGGCTTCAGAACCAACAAGTTTCACCATGCTTTGGCGTGCAGAAACAATCATCGACCATGCTTTAGCCGAAACATATATCTGTTGCGATAAATTGTGTTCATATTCCTCTCTGATATTTTCGATAAGGTTTTTCTGAAGGTCGAAAACAGTCATGCCAGGTTGAGCAACCCTAATAATCATCGATTCTGGCTTAATCCTTTCAAGAAAAAGAGTTAAGCGTTCGTAAGCCTGAAGTCGGAGAGGTAAAGTCTCTTCCGAAAATTTTACCCTTAATTCTTGTTGACGCTGTTTTTCGAATTGATCGAAAAATGATTTAAGCATATAATAAACGAACACGAAAACAATAATCAACGGGAATAACATTGCAATTGATTGTTCTATGATTTTTTGCCAATCCATTTGTAATTTTTATTGAAATGATACAATATTGTTTAAAAAAATGTCAATAATCATGTCAAAAAGCAAAGAAAACACTAAGTGTGTTGCATAAATCTCTTTATTTTGCAGAAACGCTGCAATATTACACATTTTTATGAATTCAAGCAGATGGTGCACCCTTAGATGGAAGTAGAAATATAAACTAAAGATAATTAAACGTATCAGTATGAATCCACAAGCAGAAGAATTAAACAAAGTTATTCAAGCCAAGAATCCGGCTATTTTCGAAATGTTGTCAGAGCGTGGCAAAAACATCTACTTTCCTAAAAGAGGAATTCTAGCTCAATCGGCTGATGCAAATGGAACCAAAATTAATGCAACTATTGGTGCTGCTATTGAAGATGACAAATCGCCAATGAGGCTTGAAGTAATTGCTTCAAAAATTGATTTGGCTCCGGGTCTCACTTTCCCTTACGCTCCAAGTTTTGGTCGTCCCGATTTGCGTTCAAAGTGGAAATCAATGATATATGAGAAAAACCCATCATTGTCGGGTGCCGAAATAAGTCTGCCAATCGTAACAAATGCACTTACACATGGGGTTAATATGGCCGGCTATTTGTTTATCGACGAAGGCGAAGAAATTATTTCACCTGATTTGTTCTGGGATAATTACGATTTAATCCTCACCAACTCTTATGGTGCTAAAATCGCTACATTCAATACGTTCAAAGATGGAGGGTTCGATTTAGATGCTTTTAGAGCTAAGTTGAACGAAGGTCCAATTGGCAAAAAAGTCGTAATCCTTAATTTCCCCAATAATCCATCGGGTTATTCTCCATCTGTTGATGAAAATAAAGCTATTGCTGAAATTCTCACTGCTGCTGCCGAGTTGGGTAATAAAATTGTTGTTTTTTGCGACGATGCATACTTTGGATTGGTGTTCGAAGAAGGAGTTGAGCGCGAAAGTATATTCGCAAAACTGAGCAAAGCCCATGAAAATATTTTGGCACTTAAACTCGATGGACCTACAAAGGAAGATTATGTGTGGGGCTTCCGGGTTGGTTTTATGACTTACGGAATTAAAGGTGGCGATGCTGAATTGTATAGTGCTTTGGAATCAAAAACGGCAGGGGCTGTTCGTGGAAACATTTCAAATGCTTCAAATCTTTCTCAATCGTTATTGCTTCAAGCATACACCAATTCTGATTATCAGAAACAGAAAGAAGAGAAATTTAATACTCTTAAAGAACGTTACGAAGCTGTTAAGGAAGCATTGAAAAATGAAGCGTATAAACAATATTTCACTGCATTGCCTTA
>CAZRXT010000022.1:2889-16669 GCA_964604035.1 uncultured Prolixibacteraceae bacterium
GATATTGTATCAGCATCTTTAATTGTATCTGTAATAGATGTTGTAGGCTTGTTTAATTCGAATTTGATTCGAGATAAACTTGTTGATTGAAAGAAAACAATAAGCGCTAAAACAAAAATTGAGACAACCAATGGTTTAAATGGCTTTTTGTTGAAAAAACGAACTATTAAACTAACTACAGCCAAAAGAGCTGTAATGCTGAAAAGTAGTAAGACTTTAGTTACAAGGCCAATATGAACAGGATCAATTCCGGGTGTTTCTGGCAATGGGATCATTCCACTAAGAATTACCAAAACCGACATTGCTCCAACAACAATTAAGAATATCTCAGCAATTAATCCGTAGAGATCTTTTCTGTTTACCCATCCAAGAATATAGAGGCCAAGTGCTCCAAATACAAAATATTGTGGAACTGAGCGGATTAACACCTCAAGAGTATCGACTGAAATCATATTGTTTTGTTTTTGATTTTCTCCAAAAATAGAACATTTTCATGACCAATTTCCTTTTCTAAGTCTTCATTTTTACTGTATTTTGGCAATTCATTTTAATATCAGTTTTATGAAAATTTTGCCACTACTATTAATTCTTGTTTTAACTGCTTTAGGTTCAAGTTGCCAACCAACCAAAAAAACCACTAAGGGTTTTGTCATATTATCGTACAATGTTGAAAATTTGTTCGATACTATAGATACTCCCAATAAAACTGACGAAGAATATTTGCCAACTGCAAATTTCAAGTGGAATACCGAGAGATATACAAAGAAAATTAGCGATATAGCTAAAGTTATTTCATCGGTTCAAAAAGGAAGACTTCCAATTGCAGTTGGTTTGTGCGAAGTTGAAAACGATATAGTTCTGAAAGATCTTATTGCAGATAAGCAACTTAAGAAAGCAAAGTATAGTTTCCTTTGGAAAGATGGCTCAGACGACCGTGGCATTGATTGCGCATTTCTGTATCAACCCGATATAATTAAAGTTGAGTCTTTTGAAACACTTCCGGTTATAAATCCTGAAGATGAAAAATTTAAAACCCGCGATATATTATATGTCAAGGGGTTGATAGGGAAAGAAACCTTTCACTTTTTTGTCAATCACTGGCCTTCGCGTCGTGGGGGCGAAAACGAAACTGAAGAGAAGAGAGGTATTGCAGCTACTGTTCTCAGAGGTAAAGTTGATATGATTTTGAAGCAAGACATAAATGCTAACATTATAATAATGGGCGACTTGAACGATGAGCCTTCAAATGAAAGCATTACTGATGTGTTGAAAGCGAAATCGAACAAGAAGATTCCAACTAATAGCGAACTGGTTAATTTAATGTACGATGAGTTTGAAAGGGGAGAAGGCTCTCATGTTAATCGTGGAGATTGGAGCATGCTTGATAATATAATTGTATCGAAAAATCTTCTCACCAAAAAATCAGGATTAAAAGCTGAGCTGAATGATGGTTTTATTTTTCATCAGCCATTTATGGAATTTGTAAACGACAAAGGACAAATGTCTCCCAATAGAACTTATGGACGAAATTATTATGGTGGAATTAGCGATCATTTCCCTGTTTATATGACAATCAAATAAGACTTGAATATGTTGTAGAATATAAATCATCAACAGTTAAAAAAACCTATTCATGATTTTTGTCATTGAATTTTGAGCTGATTTCATGTTTAGTTATTTCATTTCTACTTAATTAGTTAATCTTAGCTTAATGTTCGAATGATTCTGCCAAAAATTTGAATTTCTGCTTACAGTTCATTTTTACAAATTCTATATTTGCGCTGTTTTTTAAAGAAGTTAAATCTAATTTATGAATTCGATAAAATTTGTTAGTCCCGCAGAAGCGGTTAAAGTAATAAAGAGCCACGACCATGTTCATTTGAGCAGTGTTGCAAGTGCTCCCCAGTGTTTAATTAACGCAATGTGCGACAGAGGGCGTGCTGGAGAGTTGAAAGATGTTCATATTCATCACCTTCATACCGAAGGTCCAGCTCCTTATGCCGAACCTGAGTTCGAAGGAGTGTTTCAGCACGATGCTTTTTTTGTTGGGCACAATGTTCGTAAATCTGTTCAAAGCGGATATGCTGATTATATTCCTGTTTTCTTGAGCGAAACTCAACGATTGTACCGCGATGGTTACCTGCCTTGTAATGTTGCAATGATTCAGGTTTGCCCTCCCGATCAGCATGGATATGTATCTCTTGGAACTTCTGTTGATGCTACACTTGCAGCAGTAGAAAAAGCTGAGCACGTAATTGCTGTTATCAATCCAAACGTTCCTCGTGCTTTAGGCGATGCTTTGATCCCAATGAGCATGATCGATATTTTTGTTGAAGACAATACTCCTTTAATGCCCGCTCATTTTACCGAACCCGATGAAATTGAAACAGCAATTGGTATCCACTGTGCTGAATTGATTGAAGACGGAGCTTGTTTGCAAATGGGTATTGGTGCAATTCCAAATGCTGTTTTAGCACAACTTGGAAACCATAAAAACCTTGGTATTCATACCGAAATGTTTGCCGATGGAGTACTTCCCCTTGTTGAAAGTGGCGTAATAAATGGCGCAAACAAAGCGTTAGATAAAGGTAAAATGGTTTCGACATTCCTTATGGGATCACAAAAAGTTTACGATTTTATTAATAATAATCCTCAGGTTGCTATGATGGATGTTGGTTATACAAACGATCCGTTCATTATTGCACAAAATCCAAAAACTACCGCAATCAATTCAGCATTGTCGGTTGATTTAACTGGTCAGGTAAATGCCGATTCTTTGGGAACAAAATTCTTCTCGGGTGTTGGTGGTCAAATCGACTTTGTTTATGGTGCCTCTCGCTCAAAAGGCGGAAAAGCAATTATTGCAATGCCTTCAGTTACAAACAAAGGTATTAGCAAAATTTCATCGGCACTTGCTTCGGGTGCGGGAGTTGTAACTACTCGTAATCATATCCACTGGTTCGTTACAGAATACGGCTCTGTCAATTTGTATGGTAGAACTCTACAAGAACGGGCTAAATTGATCATCTCGATTGCTCACCCCGACCATAGAGAAGCATTAGAACAAGCAGCTTTCGAACGTTATGGTTCACACTTTAGGTTTGTGACAAAATAAAATAGAATAGATGTGAGAGGCAGGGATACCCTGCCTCTTTACGTTTATATTCAATCGAAACGTTTTTTAAGCTTAGAAATATTAGAAAAGAAAGAATAAACAGTTATAAAATTTACTAACTATAATATTAAAGTAATATGAATATTTCACACATTGAACACATTGGAATTGCAGTTCAAAATTTGGAAGATGCTATAGCTTATTATGAAGGCATTCTTGGTTTGAAATGTTATTCCATCGAAGAAGTGGCTGATCAAAAAGTGAAGACAGCTTTTTTTCAGGTTGGAGATACAAAGATTGAACTTCTTGAATCTACCGATCCGGAAGGCCCTATTGGAAAATTTATTGAAAATAAAGGACCTGGTATTCATCATTTGGCTTTTGCTGTTGATAATGCAACTGATTCGTTAAAAGAAGTAGAGGAAAAAGGTGTCCGTTTGATCGACAAAACTAGTCGTAAAGGTGCCGAAGGTTTGAACATTGGCTTTCTTCACCCAAAAGCAACATTGGGTGTTTTGACCGAATTCTGCTCAAAATAGAAATGAACTAACGAATGTTAATTTTCGAACAATGAACAATCAAGATAAAATTAAAAAACTTATCGAGCTTCGTGAAAAAGCAAGGCTTGGTGGTGGAGAAAAAAGAATTGAATCGCAACATGCAAAAGGGAAAATGACTGCTCGCGAAAGGATTAGTGTCCTTTTAGATGAAGGTAGTTTTGAAGAGCTCGACATGTTTGTTGTTCATCGTTGCACCAACTTTGGCATGGAGAAAGAAAAATATCTGGGCGATGGGGTTGTTACCGGACAAGGTACAATCAATGGTCGTTTGGTATATGTTTATTCTCACGATTTTACAGTGTTTGGAGGCTCTCTTTCAAGAACTTTCGCACTTAAAATTTGCAAAGTAATGGATCTTGCAATGAAAATGGGTGCTCCTGTTATTGGTGTCAATGACTCGGGAGGTGCTCGTATTCAGGAAGGTGTAGGTTCTCTTGCCGGTTATGCCGAAATTTTCCAACGTAATATTCTTGCTTCAGGTGTAATTCCTCAGATCTCAGTGATTTTTGGTCCTTGTGCCGGAGGTTCTGTTTATTCGCCAGCCCTTACTGACTTTATTATGATGTCGGAGCAAAATAGTTACATGTTTATTACCGGACCTAAAGTTGTCAAGTCGGTTACCGGCGAAGATATTTCTGTTGAAGATCTTGGAGGTGCCACAATGCACACAACTCAATCGGGTGTAGCTCATTTCAAAGCTCAAAATGAAGAAGATGGTTTAGCTATGATACGCCAGCTGGTTTCTTTCATTCCTCAGAATAATATGGAAGAAGCTCCTGTTGTTGAATGCAATGACCCTGTAGAAAGAATGGAAGATGCCTTAAACGATTTCCTTCCTGAAAATACAAATCAGCCTTATGACATGATGGAAATTATCAAATCAATTACTGATAATGGCGATTTCTTTGAAGTTCATGCTGCTTATGCTCAGAACATTATTGTAGGTTTTGGCCGTTTCGATGGTGTTTCAACAGGTATTGTGGCTAATCAGCCATCAAAATTTGCTGGTGTATTAGACTGCGATTCATCTCGTAAAGCTGCTCGTTTTGTTCGTTTCTGCGATGCTTTCAATATCCCAATCCTCACGTTGGTCGACGTTCCCGGATTTTTACCAGGATCAGCACAAGAGCGTGCCGGTATTATTTCGCACGGTGCAAAACTAATGTTCGCTTATGGCGAAGCTACTGTGCCTAAAGTAACAGTTACAATCCGTAAATCTTATGGTGGAGCTCACGACGTTATGAGCTGTAAGCAACTTCGTGGCGATTTCAACTATGCTTGGCCAACTGCCGAAATTGCAGTAATGGGTGCAAGTGGTGCAATTGGAGTTCTCGAAGGCCGCGCTATTGCTCAAATTGAAGACCCTGTTGAAAAAAGCAAATTCGTAGAAGCTAAAACTCAGGAGTATCAAGAAGCTTTTGCTAACCCTTATACCGCTGCTGCTCTTGCTTATATCGACGATGTTATTGAACCCCGGAATACTCGTTTCAGAGTGATTCGTGCTTTCAAATCTTTGCAAACAAAGAAGTTGAGCAACCCGCTGCGCAAACACAGCAACATGCCACTATAATACATAAGACTATGATACTTAGTATGAACTGGGCAAATACGTTTGCTGTAATTATTATTGGATTTGGGTTGGTATTTGTTGTTTTGGTTTTGTTGGTTTTTGTGATTAAAATTTTTGGGTTTATTGCTAACGCAAAAGAAAATAATAGTGAAACCAATAAAGGCGTAAAACAGACTGCCGAAGTAAAAGAAGTTGAAGTTTCTGATATTGAAAATGCAGCTATTGCTATGGCTATAAGCTTATATTATGCTGATGTTCATGACCAAGAAAGTTATGTTATTACAATAGATAACAGCAAGAAAACTTCATGGAATTCCAAAATTTACGGGTTAAACAATTTTTTTAGGTAGAAGATGAAAGAGTTCAAATTAAAGATAGAAGGTAAAAATTTCAACGTTTCGGTTAATGAAAGCGGTGAAAATACGGCTGAAGTTATAGTAAACGGAAAAGCCTTCAATGTAGAGATCGAAAAACAAGAAACAAAAAAACCTGTAGCAAAAACAATTGCTGCTGCTCCTGCACCAAAAGCTGCTCAAAAAGCTGCTTCGCCTGTTACTGCGGCACCAAAAGCGACAGGGGGCTCTCAATCAGTTAAATCACCACTTCCGGGAAGTATTTTCAAGGTACTAGTTTCTGCTGGTCAAGCTGTAAAACGTGGCGACACAATTATTACAATTGAATCAATGAAAATGGAAAACAGTATTTTGGCAAGCAAAGATGGTACTATAACTGCTGTATACGTTCAACCAGGACAAAATGTACTGCAAGGTGATGCTCTTTTTGACTTAGAGTAAATAACTGAAAATTAAAGACTAATGAGAATAATTAGAAAATATCTCTTTCTGCTGATTGCTTTGACATTCTCTTTTACGATGTCGGGGTTAGCACAAGAGTCTCAGTCTACAAATTCTGATGCTAATGTCGCAACAGAAGCAGTTGCTGCTGGAAATACCTCAGCTGAAGTTGCTCAAACTGTTAGTCCAGAAGCTAAAGAAGAAGTTGCTGAGAAGAATATAAACATTTTTGAAAGTATCGTAGACTTTGCAAGGAATACTGGTGTTGCCAGAATTTTGTCGCTCGACGATGCAAGTAAAGAGAGTGGAAGTAGCGATGGCTGGAAGAGCCTTATAATGTTGATGGTAGCTTGTTTGTTGATTTATCTTGCTGTTGTTAAGCAATTTGAACCACTGTTGTTGCTGCCAATCGCATTTGGTATGTTATTGAGTAATTTACCTGGCGCGGGGCTTTTCCATGGCGAACTTTTTGCTGGTGGGCATGTTCATTGGGAGTCTTTTGTAAATACAGGAGGTTTGCTCGATTACCTCTATTTGGGTGTTAAACTTGGTATTTATCCATGTTTGATCTTCATTGGCGTTGGTGCAATGACCGATTTTGGTCCGCTAATTGCAAACCCCAAAAGTCTATTGTTGGGTGCTGCTGCTCAATTTGGAATCTTTATTACCTATATGTGTGCCAACTGGTTGAATTTTACACCACAAGAGGCCGCTTCTATCGGTATTATTGGTGGTGCCGACGGTCCAACTGCAATCTTCCTTACAACAAGGCTTGCTCCGCATTTATTAGGACCTATTGCTGTTGCCGCATATTCATATATGGCGTTGGTTCCTGTAATTCAGCCTCCAATTATGAAATTGCTTACTTCAAAGAAAGAGCGTGAAATCGAGATGAAACAGCTTCGTACTGTTTCTAAATCGGAAAGAGTTCTTTTTCCAATTGTGGTAACAATTATTGTATCTCTGTTATTACCAGATGCAGCAGCGTTGATTGGCTGTTTGATGTTTGGAAACTTAATAAAAGAGTGTGGTGTTGCTGAGCGTTTAAGCAAAACTGTGCAGAACGAAATGATGAACATTGTAACAATCTTCCTAGGTACTACAGTTGGAGCAACTGCAACAGCTCAGTCTTTCCTTAATGTTCAAACACTTATGATTTTGGCGATGGGGATTGTAGCTTTTGGCATTGGCACCGGAGGTGGAGTACTAATTGCTAAATTGATGAACTTGTTCAGCAAAGAGAAAATGAATCCGCTTATTGGTTCGGCAGGTGTTTCTGCGGTTCCTATGGCTGCTCGTGTTTCTCAAAATGTTGGTCAGGAAGCAAACCCAGGGAACTTCTTGCTTATGCATGCAATGGGGCCTAACGTTGCCGGAGTTATCGGATCAGCAGTTGCTGCCGGTATTCTGTTGAGTATGTTGGGATAAACATTAAAATATAAGAAATCGAAAAGGCGATCAATTTTGATCGCCTTTTTTATTTTATTGGGTAATTGTTATCGGATAGGTTTTGAAATTCCATGCTTCAAACTTGTTCTTGGTATAGATTGATAGTTCATGTTTATTGCTGTTTTTAAACCATATAACCGATAAATCTTTGGGGTCGCTGTTCTTTTTTACACCTCCGGTAACTGTTGTTGCAACAAACTCTCCATTCGAAATTTCAGCATAAAAAGGAGTTGATGTTGCATTTTTCGAAACAGTCAGTTGTTTCTCTGGAAAGAATATTCTTGGGGCAGTTTCTTCGTAATAAAATTCAGTAACGTTATAAACTATCGTGTCCATAAACGGGGTGAAATTATCGAATTTATCTACTTGAGGTTCGTGGTTTTGCCCTTCAAGAGTAACTAGTTTGTTCCTTACATTCATCGAATTTAATCGGTCGTGAATTGGTTTAGAACCGTATACCTTATTCATTACAAGTCGGTTTATCAGAAATGCACTTTTGAAAGGATAGTCGTAATCAATTGGTACAATGTCGTCGGCAGTTCCATGTATTGATAATACAGGAATCCGTTCGTCAGCATCAATTATATTGATATCGCTTACTGCTCCCCACATGCTGGCCACAGCTTTAATCTGAAACTGGTCGGTAAAATTGTTCCCCGACGATTCGATCCTTCCCATATCATCACTTTTCTTGTTGCTCATTACATTTTCGGGGCGTTCGTCATTATCCATAAAAGCAACATTGAGCGAGGCAATTGCTCCGGCACTTGTTCCACCAACAAAAACCTGATTGGGATCAATTCTATACTGATCGGCATTGTGCGATAAAAACCGTAGTGCTGCATGAGCATCCTGAATAGCACGGAAACCACTGCGCTCAACTTCGCGAGCATTGAGCTTGAAACCTAATCTATAGTCAATTGAAGCAACTACAAATCCTCTTTTCGCCAATGTTGTTGCCAGTTGTTTAATTGTTGGAATTTGGCGGGTTCCAACGTAAAATGCCCCTCCGTGTATAAGTAAAATCAATGGCCTTTTTGTAAGCGTATCGTTGTTTGGTTGATAAAGATCGAGCCTCAAATCAAGTGAATCCTGATCCTTCATCGAATTCGATACTCCTTTTGATAGGAACACAATATATGGTTCGTTGTTGTAAGGGTTTTTAGTCCAATAGCCTAATGCTGTTCCGTACTTAATATTCTTAGTTAAAAGCACTTCCTTGAAGATTTCTTTTTTATAACGGAGCGTTGGTGCAAAAACTTCATCGGTTCTTCGGCTTATCCGAAACACTTCTTTCTGGTAAAAGAACAGGAACTTCTTTTTCTTGTTATAGTGCGAAATTTTGCCTTCAAAATGTAGTGAGTCTGAAAGGCCTTTTATGCTTCCAGAAAATAAATCTGATCTGAAAATCATTTTTTTGCCTTCAATTTTTAAGGTGTACGAGTGTGTTTCTTCAACAGCTTTGCCTTCATTTATAACGAAATAACCTTTTTGAAATAGTTGAGTAGTTTCTTCTGCAACTAGAATAATTTTTTGTTCTCCAATTATTCCATCGTAAATTCCGTTAGTTGGAATAGTTAACGGAGTGTTTTTTTCGGATGAAAAAAGGTTGAGAGTTATAAATGCTAAAAACGAAAATAGAAGCGCAAATTTTATCTTCATGGCGAATGATTTATTTGAATTTGTTTTATCGAAGAGTTGAAAGCGAAATTAAAAGAAATCAGCTTTGATAGGAGATAAGTTATTTCTTTTTTGCTTTTGAAGGTTGATCAATTAACCCCATTTGACGCAATTCTTGTTCAATTTCCTTTCTGTTTTCAGGTTTATACCAGAAAAAGAATTTTTGTTGATCAAGCTTTTCTTTTTTATTACGAGCAGTATAAACAGGTTCTAACGTGTATGGGTGAACTCCCGAGTAGTAAATTTCGGTTGCCAATGTCATTGGGGTTGGAGTAAAGTCTTGCACCTGTTCAAGTTTAAAATCAAGTTTTTTGGTCTCGAGCATTAACTGAGCCATCTCTTTTTTTGTACTTCCGGGGTGACTGGAAATAAAATAGGGTATAAGTTGCTGTTTCAAACCGGCTTTTTCATTTTCTTCACTAAAGAATTTTAGAAGTTTTTTAAAGAGTTTGAACGATGGTTTTCTCATTATTTTCAATACCTCGTCGCTGGTGTGTTCTGGCGCAACTTTCAGTCTGCCAGATACATGATTGCGAATAACCTCGCGCATGTATTGAAGGTTGTCGGGGCTTTCTTGTCCTTCCGAAAAAACCAGGTCGTAACGGATACCGCTGCCAATAAACGCCTTTTTGACTTCTGGATGCTTGTTCGCAATTTGATAAATCTCCATTAATTGAAGATGCGATGTATTCAGGTTTTTGCAAATAGCTGGACTAATGCACGATGGACGACGGCATTGTTTACAAAGTGCGAGGTCGTTTCCCTTCATCTTGTACATATTTGCCGACGGCCCGCCAATATCGCTGATATAACCTTTGAAATCGTTCATCTTAGTAACGGCGTCAATCTCCTTGGCTATCGATGTTTTTGATCGGCTGGCAATAAATTTCCCCTGATGAGCCGAAATAGTGCAAAACGCACAGCCACCAAAACATCCACGATGAATATTAATCGAGTGGCGAATCATTTCGTAAGCCGGAATATGTTTGTCTTTATAACGAGGGTGGGGTAGTCTGGTGAAAGGGAGATCGTAAACACGGTCGATTTCCTCTTCTGTCATAGGTGGATATTGTGGATTGATTACTAGCCAATTGTCGTAAATTTGCTGAATCAACATACTGCCCTCCCAACGGTTCGATTCTTCTTCTACATGCCGAAAGTTTTTCGCGTATTTTATCTTGTCGTTCAGGCACTCCTTATGGCTAGAAAGTGTTATTGATCCTTGAATATTAGCAGGTTGTTCTTTTTGAAGCCAAGCTGTTTGAGGAACAGAATGAATCTCGTTCACTTTTTTGCCGGCTTTTATTTGACTCACAATTTCAGTTAGTGGTTTTTCGCCCATTCCGTAAACCAAAAGGTCGGCTTTTGAAGAATACAAAATTGAAGGCATCAGTTGGTCGCTCCAGTAGTCGTAATGGGTAACTCGTCGCAACGAAGCTTCAATTCCTCCAATAATTATTGGAACTTCAGGGAATAATTCTTTCAGAATGTTGCAGTAAACAGTTGTGGCATAATCGGGACGCATTCCTGCTCGTCCATCGGGTGTGTAAGCATCATTCGACCGAAGTCGTTTATTTGCAGTGTAATGGTTAACCATACTGTCCATACAGCCAGCTGTAACCGCAAAGAAAAGATTGGGTTTTCCTAGTTTTTTGAAATCGCGCAAATCGTCGCGCCAGTTGGGTTGTGCAACAATGGCAACTTTCAGTCCTTCTGCTTCCAGAACACGGCCAACAACTGCATTCCCAAACGAAGGATGATCGACATAAGCATCTCCGCTAAAGAGAATTACATCGATACTGCTCCAACCTAATGCTTGTACTTCTTTTGCAGAAGTGGGAAGCCAGTCCGAAATTTTGTATGAATTGGTATTGCTCAAAGCTAAATTTTGGACAAATGTAATACCATTAAAAAATAAAAAAAGGGGATTTAAATCCCCTTTTTAAATATTTAGAAAACATTTGTTATTTGTGCCGTTGAATATTTACCGTCGTCAAGCTTTTTTCTGACTTCAATAAGCGCTTTTATAGTATAGTCAACATCTTCAAACGTATGACTAGCTGTTGGTATTAAGCGCAACAGAATTTTACCTTCCGGTATATCAGGATAAATTACCATTGAACAGAAGATGTTGTAGTTTTCACGAAGATCCATAACAACATTAGATGCTTCGCTAACACTTCCCGGCAGAAAAACTGGAGTTACCGGAGAATTGGTTGTGCCTAAATCAAAACCTTGTTCTCGCAATCCATTTTGCAGGTGATGTACAATGTTCCATAAATTAGCTCGGAATTCTGGATTGCTTATCATTAGTTCCAACCTTTTTATCGCACCTAATACCATTGGTAATGGCAATGCTTTTGCAAAAGTTTGAGATCGCATGTTATATCTCAGATAGTTGCATATTTCTTCTTCGCACGAAACAAAAGCACCAAAACCGGCCATCGCCTTCGAGAAGGTTGCAAAATATATATCAATGTCGTTTTGAACGTTAAAATGCTCGCCGGTTCCTTTTCCGTTGAGTCCCATGCATCCAAAACCATGCGCATCATCGACTAAGAGTCTGAAATTGAATTGTTTTTTTAACGCAACAATTTCATCAAGCTTACCTAAATCTCCATCAACACCAAAAACACCTTCGGTAATAACAAGAATACCGCCTTCGGTTTTTTCAACAATTTGAGCAGCATGAACTAGTTGCTTTTGAAGACTTGATATATTGTTGTGTTGATAGACGTACTTTTTACCTTCGTGTAGCTTAATTCCATCAATAATGCATGCATGACTTGCAGCATCATAAACAATTACGTCGTTCCGATCAACTAAAGTTTCTATCAATGAAATCATTCCTTGATAGCCATAATTGAGAACAAAAGTATCTGATTTGCCCAAGAATTCAGCAAGAAGTTTTTCAAGTTCTTCGTGTTTGCTTGTTTGCCCCGACATCATTCTTGCACCCATAGGATAAGCGAACCCATATTCTTGGGCTGCTTTGGTGTCAATTTCACGAACTTCAGGATGGTTGGCCAAACCTAAATAATTATTTAAGCTCCAGGTTAATACTTCCTTTCCTCTGAATTTCATTCTGGGGCCAATTTCCCCTTCGAGTTTAGGAAACATAAAATAACCATGTCCAAGCTTTTGAAATTGTCCGAGGGCTCCTTTAGTTAATCTGAGTTTATCAAAGATGTCCATTAGCTTTGTAATTGGTAAAAACGTTACAAATGTAAAATAATTTGAGGTGTTTCCAAACTGTGTTAAATTTCACTAAATAATTTTTGTGTGAACCATAAATCTTTAATTTTCAGGTTTTATTTTCAAAACTAAAAGTATACTTTTGCACAACAAATTTTCGTATGAATAAAAAGTGGATTTTCTTATTGGTTTTAAGCTCATTCCTTGTTTCTTGTGGCGAGTTTAACACTGTTTTAAAAAGTACAGACTACGAGTATAAATTTAAAAAAGGTATTGAATATTTTGATGCTGGCGACTATTCTCATGCCACATCTTTGTTTCAAGACCTAGTTTATGCCTTTCGTGGCACATCTAAAGGTGATGATTTGTACGACTATTATGCACGTAGTTGCTTTGCACAGCAAGATTATGTGTTAGCGGGACATTATTTTAATAGTATATGTGAGCAATATCCGAGAAGTGAATTTGCAGAGAATGCAAAGTTCATGGTTGGAATGTGCTATTTTAAAGATTCTCCAAATCCAAGGCTTGACCAGGAGATCTCGATGAAAGCAATTGATGCTTTCCAATTGTTCATTAATATGTATCCGTTCAGCAAAAAAGTTGAAGAGGCTAATGTTTTAATTGATGAACTGAATGAAAAGATTGTATATAAGTCATATCTGAGTGCTAAATTGTATTTCGATATGGAATATTATAAGGCAGCTGTTATTGCTTTAGATAATAGCTTAAACGATTATCCTTCGACAAAATACCGTGAAGAATTGAAATATTTGCTTTTCAAATCAAAATATTACCTTGCAATAAACAGCGTAGAGGCAAAAAAACGCGAAAGAATGAACATTGCCCGCGACGAATATTTTATTTTTGTTGATGAGTTTCCGGAAAGCAAGTATGTTAAGGAAGTTAAGAGGGATTTTAAACAAATTTCCAGCTTTTTAGGTTTAGATGATAAGGAATTAAGTTCAATTAATTAATTAATATGGATTACAAAAAAACAAAAGCTTCAGGTTCAACTATTTCAAGAAATATTGATCAGTTGGCTGAAGAAACAGGTAACATTTATGAAACAGTTATGATCTTGGCAAAACGCTCAAATCAGATTGCTTCAGAACTGAAAGAAGAGTTAAATCAGAAACTTTCTGAGTTTGCTTCTTATACCGATAATCTTGAAGAAGTATTTGAAAATCGCGAGCAAATCGAGATCTCAAAATTTTATGAAAGATTGCCAAAGGCAACTCTTATTGCTACTCAAGAATATATCGAAGATGGAATATACCATCGTAACCCATTGAAAGATAGCCGTAAGGTTAAATTTTAATTTGAAAATATTTCAGGTGCGACTGAAAGAAAAACATATTGTTTTAGGGATAACCGGAAGTATAGCTGCCTACAAGGCAGCTACACTTTTAAGGTG
>CAZRXT010000023.1:0-16626 GCA_964604035.1 uncultured Prolixibacteraceae bacterium
TTTTGCGAAACAATTGTTGTAATGTTCAGCTTCCCAAACTGCATTTCGGTTTTAATACCCATGAGGTTTGTTCCACCTTGAATTAACGTTCCATTCAAAGGAAGCGAGACGTTACCAGCCTCTATTTTACGGAGTATTTCGTCTTCTTTGCCATTGTACTCGAGCTTAACCTGATTTTCGAAATCGAAAGTTGCCTCGGTGTTATAGTTCACTTTCATGTCGACCTTGTCGCCAATCTTCCCTGTAACACTTAGGTTTATTTGTGGCTCAAAATCAAAACTTGTTGTTCGTTTTTGTCGTTCCGAAAGTTGTTCGTTCCCATTGTAATTCGACTTAACGCCGAATTGAACTTCAACATAACCCTGTGGTTTTATGTCAATTATGTCGCTCCCGAAAATATTTGTAAAAGCTTCGCTTTCAATTTTAAGCTGAGGAATAAGCGACCGTTGTTCTGTGGCAATACCTTCAACATCTTTACGTGTACGCCAATAATCGTTGATTGATTTGTCGAAATCGTATTTCACGTAATCTTTCAAATCCATCGATTTTGGCAAGCGGTAATACATGTCGCCAATTTTTTCGTAAATGACGTATTGCTTTGAAACGGGGTCGTACTCAATAGTTCGTTCAATATTGCCAGGCCTGTTAAGGTATAATGGATCTTTGGCTATTTCGTCGGGGTATTGAAATTCGCCTTCATCTTCGAAAGGATAAACCAATGAAGAATCGGACGAGGCAACAGAGCTATTAACTACTGAACCTTGCGCAAAAGCCTGATTGGAAAGTCCTGAGAACATTCCAATTGCAAAAAAAACTATGGAAATGATTTTTTTCTTCAACATTGATAAACGGGATTACATCTGCTTTAGTGCATCCTTAATAACTTGTTCTACTGTTTTTTCGGGATGCAATTTCATAATATGATCTATTGCTTTTTCGGCGTTTTTCTTCAAAAAACCAAGAGTCACCAATGCTGATAACGCTTCTTCCCTCGTAGTATTGTTTAATGTGGTAAAAATATCGGACGAAACAGGCTGCTTCGTCAATTTATCTTTTAACTCAATTATAATGCGTTGAGCTGATTTTAGCCCTATGCCTTTAATGCTCTTTAAGCAATTTACATCTTCGGAAATAATTGCGCTTTGAATTTCGGCAGGCGACAACGACGAGAGCATAAGTATCCCTGTGTTGGCCCCAACTCCCGAAACAGAAATTAAATGCCGGAACAATACTCTCTCTTCAATAGAAAAAAAGGCAAACAACAAATGTGCATCTTCTCTTATTACTTCGTGAATGAAGAGTTTTGCGGCACTTTTTCCTGAAAGTGAAGAATAGGTATTTATTGATATTTGAAGAAAATAGCCAACTCCATTGACATCCAAAATAACATGGGCCGGATTTACTTCAACAAGTTGGCCGTTCAGGTATTCAATCATTTAAATCAATATTGTGGCGGTTCAACAACCGACATTAAGTCTACATCGTCTGATTCTCCATTATTATTAACCTCATACTTTGGTAGCGGATTTTTACTTGCCTCGGCATGATTAATTCGGCTTTTGAAAATATCGATTGCATGGAAAATTGCTTGCTGAAATGATTCGCACGATGCAAGATTCTGACCAGCAATATCAAATGCTGTTCCGTGCCCCGGCGATGTTCTGATGAACGGCAACCCGGCAGTATAATTCACACCTCTATCGAAAGTTAGAGCTTTGAAAGGTGCCAAGCCCTGATCGTGGTACATTGCCAAAACGGCATCGAACTTGTATTGCTGACCCGAGCCAAAAAAGCCATCGGCAGCATAAGGCCCCAACGCTGTAATATGCAAGTTTTCGGCTTCGCGAAGGGCAGGAATAATTACACGGCTCTCTTCATCACCAAGCAAACCATTGTCGCTGGCGTGAGGGTTCAAACCAAGAACTGCGATTCGCGGATTTGTACATGCAAAATCGGCAATTAATGACTTGTGAAGTATTTTAAGTTTCGAAACAATCAATTCTTTGGTAATCATTTCAGGCACTTTCTTTAAAGGAGCGTGGCCAACCACAACACCAACACGCAACGTGTCGGAAATAAGGAGCATCAGATCGTCTTTAGCATCAAACTGCTTAGCTAAATACTCGGTATGTCCCGGAAAATTGAAATTTTTAGATTGAATGGCCTCTTTGCTAATTGGTGCAGTAACTAAAACATCAATTTTTTTGTTCTTCAAATCGGCAACAGCTTGTTCTAAAGCCAAAAAAGCTGCTTCGCCAGCTACGTCACTAACTTTTCCAAGCTCGACACGTACATTGTCGTCGCAACAATTTATGATGTTAACTTTATGAAGTTCAACCTCATCGGCATTACGAATCTGATTAAAGTTGAAGGCTTCGGCTTCAATTACTTTCTTGTGATAAGCTGCAACTTTAGGTGAACCATAAACAATTACAGCGCAAGACTCTAACATCCTTGGATCGTCGAGAGCTTTTATAATAACCTCATATCCAATTCCATTAATATCTCCTTGAGTTACTCCTACAATTATTTGATTGTTTTTCATTCGTATTTATTTTCGGTTTGGCAAAGCCACAAATTTAATTTTTTTTTAAGAATACTGGCAGTAATAGCCATTCGGAAAAGGGTTTTTCGGATTTCAACAATTACTGATCTCCGAATTGTTTATTAATTTTATCCATATCTTTCTGATCATCAAAAGTCACAGAATAGACCATGGCTTCAATTTGCCGCAACAAGTTTCGCTTGTCTTTAGACGGGGCATAAACAAAACCATCGATTGTAACAACCCTTTTTTTCAATAGGTCTAAAATTGAAAGATTTATGAAAGGTCCTCCCATAAAATCATTTTCAACAGTCCACAACCCCCTTATGTCAGCGGCATAGTTTCCACGTAAATTCAACGTATTGAACAACAATGGAAAATCTTTTTCTGTAGTCATAAATGAACCTTCCATTGGACCTAGAACATTTTGTTTCAATATCAAGTCCCTCTTAATTCTCAGGTAATTTTCGGTAAAAGTACTATCAGATTCATAAGGGTATGAGTAGATGCAAATTCCTTGGCTTATTTCATTCGTTTCATTTCTAATCCACATGAAATCAGGTTTATCAACTGCAACATTAAAACCTGGCGCGATGTTAATATTCAATCCAAATCTTGCTTTTACCTTTTTTGAGACCGCTCGTTCATTGTAATTGGCATAGTTTTGCATTAGCCTGTCTCTCTCAGCTTTTAAGAAGAAAGCTATAATTTTATCAGAGTTTTCGTTAAATAGTTGCCCAAACTGCTCCGTATTCTTTGCCGAAATCATAACAACGGCTTGAGGCGAAGCATGAACGTCGGACATTAACTGCACTTTAGGTTCAGCAACGCTACTATTTACTTCTGTAATAATCAGGTTTCTATTTGTTTTGAAAATATCGCCAAACCCTTCTTTTGGAATATCAATAAGGTTAAAAATTGGTTCATTTTGAGGAAGTCCTAGTTGCGGCTGCGTCAAAACTTCTTTCATTTTAATACCAGCATCGCTATTCCACACGTCTTTGCTAACGACTATGATCAACTCTCCTGCTCGGCCTGTTATTTTTCGCATCGAAGAGTTCCCTGTATTCCGCTTACAGCCTGTAATAGATACAAGTGCCGACAAAAAGATAAGTAAAAAAAGAGTTTGAGTTTTCATGTTATAAATATTTAAGGTTTAGACCACCGTGAAGATCGAAAAAATTATAGTCAATTTCTTCAAAAAAAATGCCAATATTAAAAATGACTATAAAACAACAACTAACCAGACAAGACTATACTAAAAACCCCGCATTGAGCGGGGTAATTAAAATCAGAATTCTATTTCGTTTCTTCGTTTTTCTTTTCTTCAGTTTCTCTGTCATTTTTCGAGGCATCTTTAAATTCTTTAACGCCTTTACCTAACCCCCTCATCAACTCCGGAATTTTAGTACCTCCAAAGAAAAGCAGTACAATTATGAGGATCAAAAGAATTTCTTGTCCGCCAACTAACCCAGCAATAATATTCAAGTTCATTTTTCTTTTAATTAATTGTTTTCCTTACAAATATAATAAGAACTTTCTATTTGCAATCTATTTAAAGAAGAACCTCACTATGTCGTTAATATTGGCATACACAACCAATAACAATAAAAGAGACAAGCCTACAATTTGCGCATATTCAAGAAATTTATCGCTTGGTTTTCGGCCTGTAATCATCTCATAAAGAACAAATAGCACATGACCTCCATCGAGTGCAGGTATTGGCAAAATGTTCATAACGCCTAAAATTATAGAGAGGAAAGCTGTCATAGACCAAAATGCCTGCCAATCCCAAACTCCAGGAAAAACATTTCCGATAGAAAGAAACCCACCAAGAGACTCATATCCCTTAGTTGTTTTGTTGAATATAAGTTTAAACTGTTTTAAGTATTCAACAGTTTTGTCCCAACCGCGTATAATTCCGGCTGGTATCGATTCAAAAAAACCATATTTAATAGTTTTATATTCAAAATCTTGTGTGTAGCTTGGCTTCCAACTCACACCAAGTAGTCCATCTTTAGTTAAGGTTACAGGCAAATCCATTTTCTGTCCATTCCTTAACACTGTAAGTAGAATTTCTTTCCCGCTATTCTCTTTTATCGAAGATGAGAACTGATCGTGAAACTCGAACGATTGATTGTTTACCATCAAAACTTCGTCGCCTTTAGAAACACCAGCAACTTTAGCCGGCGATTCTTTTGCAAAAGACTCAACTTTAAGAGAGAACGGAACCCTAACTCCTATTACTCGCTCTTTCAACATTAAAGCAATATCTTCTTCTGAAATTTCTACATCAACAACAGCACCATTGCGCTCAACCTGAACAGTTTTTGCTTTGTCTAAAACAATTGTGGTGGTAATTTTTCCGAAATCTTCAACAAACTTATTATCAACAGACAAAATTTTGTCGCCATCGGCAAACCCAATTTTTTCGCCAACTTCGGTAGCTTCAATGCCATATTTTACATTTTTTGTTGGCAAATATTCATCACCCCAAGCATACAAAACACCGATATAAATAATCAATGCAAGAATAAAATTCATCAGAACACCACCAACCATTATTAGCAATCGCTGTATAGCTGGCTTAGAACGGAATTCCCAAGGCTGAGGTGGCAGTTTCATCTGCTCTTTATCCATCGACTCGTCGATCATCCCTGCAATTTTAACATATCCACCAAGCGGCAACCAGCCTACGCCGTATTCTGTTTCACCTTTCTTCATTTTAAATAATGAGAATCCGAAATCGAAGAAAAGGTAAAATTTTTCCACCTTACATTTGAAAATTTTCGCGAACATAAAATGTCCTAACTCATGTATTATCACCAAGATAGAAAGACTTAAAAAAAACTGTAATATTTTAACTACTATTATCATATAATCGTTTGTTCTTAATTTATTTTAATTTTTTCGGCAAGTTCTACCGCTTTGCGCCTTGCTTCTTTATCAGTAAAAATGTAATCATCGATTGTTGGTTGTCCTACAAACTCAACCAAATCCATTGTCTGCTCTATAATATCAGACATCTGAATGAACCCTATCCTTCCCTTTAAAAACGCGTCAACAACAACTTCGTTTGCGGCATTCAGAACGCAAGCAGAGTTGCCTCCTTTGTCTAAAGCTTCGAAAGCAAGTGCAAGATTACGAAAAATTTTCATGTCGGGTAGCGTAAAATTCAGTTCGGGGTAATTGGCAAAATTGAACTTCGGAAATTTATTCGAAAGTCTTTCGGGATAATACATTGCGTATTGAATTGGCAACCTCATGTCGGGCAATCCAAGCTGAGCTTTCAACGAGCCGTCAACAAATTGCACCAACGAATGAACAATGCTTTGAGGATGTACAACAACGTCAATTCGCGAAGGCTCGATATCGAAAAGCCACTTTGCCTCTATCACTTCAAACCCTTTATTCATAAGGGATGCCGAATCAATAGTGATTTTATCGCCCATGTTCCAGTTGGGATGGGCCAACGCTTGTGCAGGTGTGACTTTCTGAAGCTGTTCATAGCTAAAGCCGCGAAAAGGCCCACCAGAACATGTCAAAATTATCTTTTCAATCGACTCACGATCTTCTCCGACCAAACACTGAAATATTGCAGAGTGTTCGGAATCAACAGGGAGCAAATCGACACAATTTTCGCGACACAACTTGGTGATAATATCGCCGGCAACAACCAATGTTTCTTTGTTTGCTAATGCAATTTGCTTTTTTGCCTTTATCGCATTAATCACCGGGAGCAAACCGGCATACCCCACCATAGCAGCCACAACCATGTCGACACTCTCGAGCTGAACAACATGCTGCAAAGCTTCGTCGCCCGAATAAACCAAGATACCCATTGGCTCTAAGGCCGATTTCACAATTTGATACTTTGCTTCGTTTGCTAAAACTACTACTGATGGTCTAAATTTAATTGCCTGTCTGATGAGCAACTCTACACTATTATTGGCTGTAAGTACCTCGACCGAAAATAGTTCAGGGTTTGCATCAACAACCTCAAGAACCTGAGTACCTATTGAACCTGTTGAACCTAAAATGGCTAATCGTTTCTTTAACTGTATATTTTTTGAAATATCTACGTTCATTTCAGATTTTTTTGATCCAAATGCTTTCATTTTAAGAGCAACAAAATTAAAAATAAATAGGTATGGAAATCGAATGTTAAACCCGATTAAAAATAATTCTAAAAAAACTCATTTTAAATTTGGAGATCCAGTAAAGACACGTATCTTTGCACCGCAATTCAGAAATGAAGTGATGACATTGCGGGGTGGAGCAGTTGGTAGCTCGTCGGGCTCATAACCCGAAGGCCATAGGTTCGAGTCCTGTCCCCGCTACAAGTAAGAGAATCAAGAAATTGATTCTCTTTTTTTATGTCATTTTTTTAGCGAAAAAGTTTCATCCGCTTCTTCTTTAAACACATCGAAATCGGCCAATAGGAACAAGAAGGTTCTCATACTTTCACGCAATATTCTTAATCGACTTAAATATTATCTTTGCAAAAAGTTAACGTACACATTATGAAGCCAACAATACTGATCGTCCTATTTATTCTATTGACTTCTTCTGCGGTTTTTGCCCAATCTGAATGTGAAAAAGCATCAGAAAAAGCAAAAAGCGATTTTAAAAATTCAAGATTCTCATTACATTCAAAAGAGATTTTGCCAAACGAGGCAACATTCTACTATGTTCTTAAAACAGATTACGGCATAAGCTCATATACTACCGATTCGTTAGATTTTTACGGTTGCTACGACTCAACCATGAAAGAGTTACTAAAGGGAAAATATGGGAAAGAGTTTTTTCAACGAACAAAAAACATAGCCGACAGTTTAGAAAATACCGAAAACTGGAAAAAAGATGCTGAATTTCCTGGCGGTCCAAACGCAATGCACAAATTCATTATAGACAGACTTTCACTTGCATACATAAAAAAAGGAGGAGCCAATAAAAGACTTCTAATTCAGATTGAGATTGACTCGACAGGGAAAGCAAAAAATCCTATAATACAGCAAGGTGTGAACAAAGAGCTAGACAGGAATGCAATATATATTATAAACCAAATGCCAAAATGGAAGCCTGCATATTTATTTGGCAAAACAATCAATCAAACAGTAATAATACCAATAGATGTTGATTACAAATAACATATAAGCCTTACAGTTGAAATATTAATTTTCAATTCTCAATACCTCGCTTGCCTCGTGGCGCGAAGTCCGAAGAATAGAATATTTCTCGGCTAAAGGCACAAAAACTTCATACGCCAAGTCGGGTGTATTGTTTTCACCCGAAAGATGTGATAAGATTATTGTTTTAAGATTTTCATCAGCATGTTCATTAACCAGATTAAACGCTTGAACATTCGACAAATGACCATGATCTGAAGCGATTCGTTTCTTCAATGGCCAGGTATATTTTCCATCCCAAAGCATTTTCTCATCGTAATTTGACTCAAGGAACAAAACATTACTGAACTTCAAATGATCGATTACATTTTGACAAGGAACTCCAATATCGGTCATTACTCCAATACTAATTCCACCAACTTCAATCCTAAAACTACAAGGATCAGCAGAATCGTGTTTCTTTGAAAAAGTGTGAATAGTAAAATCGCCAAACTGAAACGATTGCCCAATTTGCAAAAAACGATACATTGTTGGTCGCGAAGAGTGTGATGAACCATAATATGTTCCGGGAGTAAAATAGACAGGGATCTTATATCTGTTACTGAAAACTCGTGTTCCTCGATTATGGTCAGCATGCTCATGCGAGATAAAAACGGCCTTGACTTTAGAGAAATCGAGTCCCGATTCGTCAAACCTTTTCATTAACAGCTTACAACTAATACCAACATCAACAAGTATGGCTTCTCTTTCATTTCCAATATAATAGCAATTACCATTACTCCCCGATGCCAATGCACACAATTCAACCATTTTCCAATTTTTTCACAAAATTAGGTAGAAAATAGAAAGCTGACAAAACAAGTTATAAACAAAAGGATCGTTTTAAAGTAATTTGTATGTTTGTGTCGACATTGAAAAATTAACGAATGAACTGGAGAATTATATTCAAAAACACGGCGATCGTTGCACTGCTTTCTCTTTTCATTTATGCTTGCGATGCCCCTCCTTGCGACGATCCAGACGGAGTGCAAGTGAATATGGGCTTTTATTATTCCGATGGAAATTCACTAAAAGACACATTGATCGACACTCTGAATGTATTTCTGTATAAAAAGAATTCATCAAGCGAAGATGATCATATAATAATGTATTCGAGCGACATACAAGGGGCTACAAACATTTTAGCACTACCTCTTTCTATGATTGTCGACTCATCAACTTACATTTTTGATTTCGGAACCAAAAGCTTCGACACTTTAACACTCAAATATAGTCAATACATCCATCTGGAATCTCACGAATGTGGGTTTGTAAACTTCTACAATATTGAAAGTTACAAAATAACCAACAACCAAATTGACTCAATTTGGATACGAAAAGACCTTGTAGAATATGGCGATGAAGAGAATATTAAGATATATTATTAATCTGACATTGCTTTTTGCAAGCATCGGCGTAAAAGCTCAGAAGCAGGAATGGCAAGGAATTTCGGTAGGTGCCGATCTTTCCCGTTTTGTTGTCCCATTTATAGATTCAACACGCTATGGTTGGGAATTTTCGGGCGATTACGAAATTCTTAAAGATCTATTTGTTGCTGCTGAAATTGGATCAGAGAGCACACATCTCACGAATTCAAATTACGATTATTCTTCGTCGGGAGGATATACAAGGCTCGGTGCCGACTACAACTTCATGAAGCACCTTGACGAAAAGAGCACCGACAAATTGTTTGTTGGATTGCGGTATGGTTTCACAACTTTCTACCACGAAGCAGATAACATTTCAATAACCGACGACAATTGGGGGAATTACACAGGAGGGAAAATTGAAAGAAATTGGCTTGCTGCCAACTGGCTTGAAATTGGCCTGGGCATGAGAGCAAAACTCATTAATAATTTCTATTTAGGATGGTCGGCAAGGGTACGAGTAAAAATTGGCGTAACAAAAGACACGGTAATGGCACCATACTCAATTCCTGGTTATGGCCAGCCATGGAACAATACTTGGATGGGCATAAATTATTCACTCTACTATAAAATTCCGATCTATAAAAAAAAGTAGGAAGAAACTAAGCACTTTTCCCTCCTACTTTTTCACATCAAACTTCAACGTTAGTGTCAGATAGCCATAAAAGAAGTACCCTGATACTGATACAGAAATTTCTGATCGAAGTGAATCTTTTTTGAAATGTAGTCTCTTATTTCCAACGCAATATTTATTACATCATTGACCTCATTATCATACAAAAAGAATTCTTCTTTGTACTTTTTCGATTCTTCGGAAAAACATTTCACTTGAAATATTTTAGCTGCAAACATTTCAAATTCAGGATCTTTCTCAGTAATTTCATGAAGCAATAAATGGAAGTTGTTTGTTAAGACGCATGTTGAATTCAAAAACAATTGGTACGTTTCAATATACTTTTTAATTGCTTTTAAACATTTATTAGTACCAACACATTGATAATCTGGACTTGCCAACAACTCCGATTTAGATTCCTTAAGGTGTGCATCACCTTCAGTAAATAGTTGTAATATTTTCTCTTTCATTCGTATAAGTTTTAATAAGTTTCCGTTTATCTGTTGGATCGAAAGTCGTTTCTTCGATCATCTAAGTCTCCACTCATGGATCTCGCAAAGACTATACACATTCTTGTTGACTCTGTTAATCTTGATTAACTTCACTAGATTCAATTGTAGCCGCCTGTCAAGCTCGTTTCATTCGTATAAGTTTTAATAAGTTTCCGTTTATCTGTTGGATCGAAAGTCGTTTCTTCGATCATCTAAGTCTCCACTCATGGATCTCGCAAAGACTATACACATTCTTGTTGACTCTGTTAATCTTGATTAACTTCACTAGATTCAATTGTAGCCGCCTGTCAAGCTCGTTTCATTCGTATAAGTTTTAATAAGTTTCCGTTTATCTGTTGGATCGAAAGTCGGCTCTTCGATCATCTGTGTCGCCACTCAATTTAACTAACTCCACTGCATTTAATTAACTCGTCTAGCTTTGCCGACCACCGTTTCATAGCAAATTGTATTTTTGCAACCCTCTTGTTTTTACTAAATTTAGTGAAATAAAAGCGCAAAAGCTATTTATTAGTAAGCTTTTAACAAATCGTAGTTCAATTATTTTTCGCCAGAGAATATTTAAACAAACTTGAATTTGCCTTAAAGTTGTATGATTTTAATTGTAGAGGTAGAATTGCTCATGAACTTTTTCCTATTTTTGCCACCTGATTGTTAAATCCCTATTATTTAATACAAAATGGATTATAATTTTTCCGAATTCGAACAGAAGTGGCAAAAATATTGGCTGGATAACAAACTATTCTCAAGCGAAATTGACACTTCAAAACCTAAGTTTTATTGCTTAGATATGTTTCCATATCCATCGGGCGCAGGCCTACATGTTGGTCATCCTGAAGGATATACAGCTACTGACATTATTTGCCGCTACAAAAGAGCAAAGGGATTTAACGTTCTACACCCTATGGGATGGGACGCTTTTGGTCTTCCGGCCGAGCAATATGCCATTCAAACAGGAACTCACCCAGCTATAACAACCCAAAAGAACTGCAACACTTTCCGTGGGCAAATTCAGTCTCTTGGATTAAGTTACGATTGGGACAGAGAGATTAACACTACAGATCCTGCCTATTTCAAATGGACACAGTGGATTTTTATCAAACTTTACAACACATGGTTTGATAAAGATTTACAGAAAGGTAGACCAATAAGCGAACTTACTATTCCTGAAGAGATAAAAAATCAGGGCAAAGATTCTGTTCGAGATTATATCAACTCAAAAAGATTAGCCTATTACGACAATGCTCAGGTTTGGTGGTGTAAACATTGCAAAACAGTTTGCGCCAACGAAGAGGTTTTGAACGACGGATCGCATGAAAAATGCGGGACTAAAGAGGTTGAACGCCGTTACCTAAAACAATGGATGCTCCGCATTCCGCACTATGCCGAACGTTTAATTCAGGGACTTGACAATTTGGATTGGCCACTTGGCGTTAAAGACATGCAACGCAACTGGATAGGAAAATCGACAGGTGCTGAAGTTGATTTCAAAATAGATGGTCTTGATAAAAACCTAACGGTTTATACAACTCGCCCCGACACGTTGTTTGGAGCCACATATATGGTAATTGCCCCAGAACACGAATTAGTTGCTGAAATTACTACTGAAGAACAAAAATCGAAAGTTGAAAGCTATATCAAAGCGGCAGCGTTGAAAAGCGACTTAGATAGAACTGAACTTGCAAAAGAGAAAACCGGAGTTTTCACCGGCAGATATGCAATCAATCCACTTACTGGAACACAAATACCAATTTGGGTTGCCGATTATGTTTTAATGGGATACGGTACTGGTGCAATTATGGCTGTACCTGCACATGACACCCGTGACTTTGAGTTTGCAAAAACCTTTGGGCTGCAAATTATTTGCATACTCGACCCTCAAAGTGCCGATAATGAAATGCGTGAAAAAGTTCTCAGAGGCGATGCTTGCTGGACAGAAGATGGCGCATACATCAACTCTGCAAACGAAAATATTGGGCTCAACATAAATGGACTTGGCAAGAAAGAAGGAATCAAAACTGTAATCGATTGGTTAGGGCAACGAAACCTTGGAAAAGCTACTGTCAATTATAAAATACGCGACTGGTTATTTAGCCGCCAAAGATACTGGGGCGAACCATTCCCAATCATTCATTGGGAAGATGGAGAAGTTACCGTAGTTGAAGAGGCGAATTTGCCTGTTGAACTTCCAAAAACCGATAAATACCAGCCCAGCGAATCGGGCGAATCGCCATTGGCAAATGCTACAGATTGGCTCGAAGTTGTTGACGAGAATGGACGGAAAGGCCGCCGCGAAACCAACACTATGCCCCAGTGGGCAGGCTCATGCTGGTACTATTTGCGCTACATCGATCCTACAAACGATAAAGAACCATTCAGCAAGGTAAAAGAAAACTACTGGATGCCAGTAGACCTTTATGTTGGTGGGGCCGAACATGCCGTACTGCATTTATTATATAGTAGATTCTGGCACAAAGTTTTGTTTGATTTGGGAATAGTTTCGACCGATGAACCTTATCAAAAACTTTTCAACCAAGGTATGATCCTTGCCTTTGCTTATGAAACCGCAACAGGATCAAAAGTCCCATCAGATTTGGTTGATGAAAAAGATGGAAAATATTTTCATACAGAAACGAAAGAAGAATTAAAGCAGATTGTTGCAAAGATGTCGAAATCGTTGAAAAACGTAGTGAATCCCGACGATGTTGTTTCTGTTCATGGAGCCGATTCGCTTCGACTTTATGAGATGTTTATGGGACCACTTGATGCAACAAAACCATGGACCGACACTGGAGTTAAGGGTGTATACAATTTTTTGAAGAGGGTTTACTACTTCTTTGCTGAACCAACAAATATTATTGAAGGCGAAGAAGATAAAGAAACGTTAAAGGCTTTACACCAAACCATTAAGAAAGTTGGCGAAAACATTGAAGAGATGAAATTCAACACTTCGATTTCGCAAATGATGATTTTCACCAACCACTGCTATAAAAAGGGAAGTGTAACAAAAGCAACTGCCGAAACCTTCGCAAAAGTTCTGGCTCCTTTTGCTCCCCATATTGCAGAAGAACTTTGGAGCATTTATGGCAATGAGCCTTCGATAAGCAAACAAAGCTGGCCCGAAGTTAACGCAAGTTATTTAGTTGAAGACACGTTCTCTTATCCTGTATCTTTCAATGGCAAAACACGTTATCAACTAGAGCTTCCAGCCGATATGCCTTCTTCAGAAATTGAAAAAGCAGTGCTCGAAAACGAACTGTCGCTGAAATGGATTGAAGGCAAAGAGGTTGTGAAAATGATTATCGTGCCTAAAAAGATCGTGAATATTGTACTAAAATAATTGAGACTTATATAAGAATTAAGCCGGAGCAGAAATGTTGCCGGCTTTATTTTTGTTCTGTCACTACAACTTTTTTATAGCTCTTTTTCCCATCGCCACCTGCTGTAAAAGAAACCATTTTCTTAGTCTTCAACGGAATCTCAACACAAACAGTCAACTTAATGCTTGAGTATGTCCCTCTTCCTACCAGATCATTAACGCTACCAAGTTCGGGATACACATTACTCAACCCCTGCAACCACGACAACCTAAAAATCAAATTACTGCGGTCTTCCAACGAGAATGTAGGTATTCTCAAACCAATACCTGCCTCTGCACCATAATTATAATCAGCAATATTTTCGCCTCTCACAATTTTTGTATCTGAAATTCCAGATTTAATTGAACCCGAAACCGGCACAGCTAAATACGGAGCTAAATAAAAAAACGATTTTGCATTAGCACCTTTCTTCTTTTTAATCATATCGAACTGAAATTCAAGAGGCACCGACACCCCAACAAAATTAGCTCTCAATTGATATTTCGAAGTATTGTTTAGCGAAACGCCTTGCCCAAAATACGAAAGCCGAGGGCCTGCCGAGAACCAGTTAATCATTTGACATCGCAATGACATACCAAGATCATACATAAACATTGGATCTCGTTCAATACTATTAAGTTCGGCTACCGAAAACTTCATATCGGGATAAACTGCACCACCAAATAGCTCAAGATAACAACCGTTCCCAGCAAATTTATCCTTATCAGAATACCACGGATTTTTAGCCGACACACTAGCCCCTAAGAGGAAAAGGGGGAAAACAATCAGAAACGTTTTGATGTATCTTGACATCTCAATCTTCATTTTACGGTTTATTAGTAGGTTAGAAGTCGTGAAATTATAAAAAATAGCCAATCCCGCAAAAACACCAGACTGATTTAACTTATTTCGTGTAAATTGATATAAATCATTCTTTTAAAATTTAAAATGAACTTGCTTCGCGCTCAAAATATTTATAAACAAGAAGGTTGCTTCGCACTATTTTGCTACAAAAAAAATAATTTTCAGCTGATATGAAACGAGCATGGCTGACTGCCACAAATAAAAATCAGAGAAGCTAAACGGAATTCAGCGAGGTGTAACGAAACTAATAATGTTTACGAAACTGAGTTCAACGAAATGCAATGGAGCTAGCTCAATGCATGGAGGCATAGATGATCGAAAAAACACCAAAGACAACGGATATACAGCACTTTAACAGAGATATAGAGATGAATAATACTACAAAAAAATACCTCGACATAACCCAGACTTATTTTATCATGTTTATAGGAATGTTGCTCTATTCGTTAGGATGGACAATGTTTCTTATTCCCGCAAAAATAACAGGAGGCGGAATTAGTGGGGTTGGGGCATTAATCTACTATGTCACCAAATTCCCTGTTGGGGTAACCTATTTTATTGTCAATGCATTTTTAGTGGTCATTGCAATAAAAAAAATTGGAGCAAGCTTTGGCACAAAAACCATTGTCAACATGGTCATTATCTCAATAATGCTCACCTTTCTTCCAAAGGTTATTAACATCGAAATTATTGACGATACATTTTTATCGGCAGTACTAGGAGGAATATTAGGCGGAGTTGGATTAGGACTGGTATTCAGTCAGGGAGGTAGCACTGGCGGTACCGATATTATTGCAATGCTGGTTACTAAATACAAGCGGATAAGTCCGGGCAGAGTAATTATGTATTGCGATGTAATAATAATTTCATCGTCGTGGTTTGTTTTTCATTCACCCGAAAAATTAGTCTACGGATATGTTTCAATGTGGGTAACAGCTTACGCGCTCGACACATTCTTAAATGGGGCAAACCAATCTGCTCAAATATTTATCTTCTCTGAAAAATGGGAAGAGATCAAAGACCGAATACTCAAAGACTCGCACCGAGGAGTTACAATTTTAAATGGAACAGGCGGTTATACAAACGACCCTCAAAAAATAATCATGACAGTTGTTCGTAAAAGAGAAACAACTGCCATATTTAAAATGATCAAAGAAGTTGACCACAACGCATTCATATCAATGGGAAATGTAATGGGTGTTTATGGCGAAGGGTTTGATCAACTAAAAGGATAATTAGACTTGATTTCAATAAACTTTAATGAATTTTAAGACATTCTATTTTGAATTTGCAATTTGAATCGACAATTTTGTAGAGGGGAACATCATTTTTTTACTATTGCTGACACACAATTTGAAACACTAATCATTAATCAGCAATACGTTACGACTAAAAAAATAAAGAAGAAAAGATGAAACGATATAGAACAGGAATACTTCTGGTAATTTCCATCTTATTAATAATATTAGGTGTCAGATTCATTATTGTTCCAATGATGGAACCAGAGCCGCAAGCTGAAATAATAGAACCAGAGATAAAAAAGATATGGGGACTTGCAGCAGATTCGCTTAAAATTGACACAATTACAATAAGACCGAACCAAAGTTTATCTGACATTCTATTTTCAAAAGGCATCGATGGAACCATAATCGATAAACTTGCACAAAACTGCCTTGGCATTTTCGATGTGCGAAAAATCAAATCGGGCAATACCTGTTATATTGTAAAAGATAAGCAGTCATTCACTCCATCATATTTTATATACGAAGAGTCGGCCGTTGCCTATTACAAATTCGAGCTTACTGATAGCTTGAGAGTTGAAAAAGGAAACAAAGATGTGGAAATTCAACGCAAAACCCTTTGTACAACAATTGAATCATCTCTATGGAACTCTTTTGTTGATCAAGGAACTGATCCATTACTAGCTATCGAATTATCAGATATTTTTGCTTGGACTGTAGATTTTTTCGGCATCCAAAAAGGTGACCAGTTTAAAGTTATATACGACATGCTATATGTCGACAGCATTCCTGTTGGATTTGGGAAAATACACGCAGCAACGTTTGAAGATAGCAACGGAAAAATCTCAGCATACTATTTTGAAAAAGATGGACAGAAAGGGTATTTTGACGATAAAGGAA
>CAZRXT010000024.1:0-4776 GCA_964604035.1 uncultured Prolixibacteraceae bacterium
CGAAGGAAAATTATTTTGGCAACTTCTATTGCTGAAACCAGTTTGACTATTGAAGGTGTTGGCGTGGTGGTTGATTGTGGTTACGGGCGCACTTCGCGTTTTGATCCACGTTCGGGTTTGTCGCGACTAGAAACGATACAAATTTCGAAAGATGTTGCCGATCAGCGTGCCGGTCGTGCCGGTCGGCTTGGCCCAGGGGTTTGCTACCGTATGTGGACTCAGGCAACGCACTTGCAGTTGGCCGATCACCGGGTGCCAGAAATCCTTGAAACCGACCTTGCCGACTTGGTACTCGATTTGGCACAGTGGGGTGTTATGGATGCCTCGCAACTTACATGGCTGACACCTCCGCCCAAAGGGGCTCTTGGACAGGCATCGGAGTTGCTCCACCAGCTCGAAGCGTTGGAGAACGGGCGCATTACCAATCATGGCAAAGCGTTGCACCGGTTATCGTGCCACCCGCGAATTGCGCACATGCTGATTCAGGCGACGGATCATAACCTTTTGTCGCTGGCAACCGACTTGGCTGCTGTTCTCGAAGAGCGCGATCCTTTGCCTCCCGAAACTGGGATTGACATCAATTTGCGTATTGAAGCTTTGCGGAGTCAACGAAAGGGGCAACGGCTATCGAAGCCAATGAAAAAGATTGAAAAAGTTGCCGCATCATACCGGTCGCTTATGAAATGCGAGGTCTGTAACGATCCGTTCGATCAGTACGAAACCGGTTTGCTGTTGGTTTATGCTTATCCCGAGAGGATTGCTTGTGCCCGTGTTGGGAATAATGCCCAGTTTCAACTTTCGAACGGAAGTATTGCCATGGCTGGTCATAAAGACGATCTGGCACATCAGCCGTGGCTGGCTGTTGCACATCTCAATGCAAGGGAAGGCATGGGGAAAATATTCCTGGCTTCGCCATTGAATCCAACCGATTTGGCTCCTCTTGTTAAGCAGCGCGAAGTAGTTACCTGGGACACGCACAAAGGCGGACTGATTGCCGTTTCGGAACTGAGGATTGGGAGTATTGTGTTGCAATCGAAGCCACTTCCATCGCCCGATGCGAAACATCTTAAAAAAGCAATTTCTGAAGCTATTCAGAAAGAAGGGGAGCGGTTGCTCGATTTTTCGGATGCTGTAACCCAGTGGCAAAACCGTGTGATGAGCCTGCGTAAATGGAATCCCGGCGAAGGTTGGCCCGATGTTTCAACCCGAACTCTTATTATGACCAATGAAGAGTGGCTTACACCTTATTTGAATGGAATACGGAAACCCGAAGATCTGAAAAGAATAGATTTGGTGAATGCGCTTCATTATTCGTTAACACCCGATCAGCAACATTTATTGGACAAACTTGCTCCGTCAAAAATAAAGGTTCCAAGCGGGTCGGCTATTTCTATTGAATATCTGCCAACAGGCGCACCTCCGGTGTTGGCTGTCCGCTTGCAGGAGGTGTTCGGACTTGCCGATACGCCCATGGTCAACAACGGCAAGACTGCGGTGGTGATGCACCTGCTTTCGCCCGGATTCAAGCCTGTTCAGGTTACATCCGACCTTCGCAGTTTTTGGGACAACACCTATTTCGAAGTAAAGAAAGAGTTGCGGCGGCGTTATCCAAAACATGCCTGGCCCGACGATCCCTGGACAGAAGCGGCTGTGCGGGGCGTGAAGAAAAAGTAATTTTGAGAGCTCAATTGCACATTCAGCATTAAAAATGCATTCCATCATTGTTTGATTGAGGTCAGGAAAGCTACTTTTGGGGCACTAAAAATTTAAGCTTTGCAACGAAACATTCTACATCTGGCAATGGGCGCTTCGCTCATTATCCTTTTATCGGGCTGGGGTTATACCGGCCATTCAAAAATTTCGAACCAATTGCCCGAGGCTATGGGCAATACCATCGATGGTTTCGACAAGTGGGTGCCTTATATTGTTGACCATTCGTCTGATCCCGATTACCGAAAATCGTGGGACAACGCAGAAAGCCCCCGGCACTTTATCGATGTTGATACGTATCCCGAGTTTCTTGCTTCGGGTAAATTGAACCACAACTACGATTCGCTGGTTACTAAATATGGCGCAAGCCGTGTTGTTGAAGAGGGAATATTGCCTTGGGCAACCCAAACAACATTCGATTCGCTTCAATTTTATTTTGAAAAGAAAGATTGGGACAATGCCCGGAGAATGGCTTCCGATCTTAGCCACTATGTTGGCGATGGCCACATGCCCCTGCACGTAACCTTTAATTACAACGGACAGGAAACGGGCAACAAAGGCATTCATTCGCGCTACGAATCAAAAATGATTTCACGATATGCCGATAGTATTTCGGGTGAGGTTAAGCCTGTTGAATACATCACGGCCGTCGACTCGTTTGTGTTTGGATACCTTTATCAAAGCAATAGGTTGTGCGATTCAATTCTGAAGGCCGATAACATTGCCCAAAAAGCGGCGGGTAACTCCGATTCTGACATTTATCTGGCTTCGATGTGGCAAAATACATCAGAAATGACTCAAATGTTGTTTTCCGAATCGACCTATGCTCTTGGAAGTTTGATCTATACTGCCTGGGTCAGGGCAGGTTCTCCTTCACTTGAAGCAACATCTTCTTCGTCGGAGATTGTTTCAACTGGAATTGAAATAGCTGAAACTTTCCCAAATCCGGTTGATTCAATGTTGACAGTGAACCTTCAGCTTCACGATTCATGTGCTTATAAAATTGAACTCCGGAATGTTGATGGTGGATTTGTTGGGAAAATTGAGGCCAAACCAAAAAACGACGGAAGCAATTCGTTCAACATTGATATGAGTAGTCTTGCACCCGGTGTTTATATGGTGCTTGTTCACAATGCTCACACTTCGGCAACGAAAAGGGTTGTGAAGAAGTAACCCGATCTTTTTCAATATAGATACATTCCAAAAATGATAAGGCTTTTAGGTGTTCTGTTCCTGGCGTTAACAATGGCTACCAACGTGTTTAATGCGAAGGTGGTTAAGGTGACTGATGGCGATACCATTGTTGTGCTGACCGACAAAAACGAACAGGTGAAAGTTAGGCTGGAAGGTGTTGATTGTCCTGAACTTAAGCAAGCGTTTGGGATGAAGGCCAAGCAAGCTACTTCCGATCTCTGTTTCAATAAACGGGTGCGTGTGGTAAAATCGGGCAAAGACAGGTATGGGCGTACGCTTGCCTTTGTTTATGTTGGTAAAGTTTCGGTCAATAAGGAGCTTGTTAAACGCGGAATGGCCTGGCATTACAAAAAGTACAACAAAGACCCCGAGCTAGCAAAACTTGAAGTTTCGGCCCGCAAAGCGAAGGTTGGTTTGTGGTCACAGAAAAATGCCGTAGCTCCCTGGGCCTGGCGCAAAACAAAGTGATTCTTGCTGGATGTTTTACTTTAAATTGTTTCCGGCTTCAAATTAAAGCCGTTTCTTTATTGTTGGCATTTTTGTTTTTCTTGCTGAAATAGTAAGTGGAATGTGTTCTAAAATAACCTGGCTCGATTCAAGTCCGTAAGCATTTATATCGCTCATTCCAAGGTTTTTCATGATGTAGTAAATGTTTAATGTTAACCCATCAAAATAAGCAAGTTCGGTTTGCTTGATTACACTCCGGTCTATTTGGATAAATGTGAATACCGAAAGGATATTGTGCTTCCGAAGCGAGGGGTGTGTGCTTAGCAGGTCAATTTTGCCTTCTTTGGAAAGATTTTCCAGGACTTGCTTAAAATATTCATTTATACGTGGTTGAACTTTGAATCCAAGGAAGAAATCGATACGGGTAATTTTTCCGGGCCACAGCTCGGTTACTTTGTATTCGAGAACGTAAGGATCGTCGACAATATCGACATGCAAAAACCAGTAATGGCTGGCACGTTTAGCCGGGTTTCTGTTTATGATTGAATCGATCGATTTTGCTTCGAGATCGGTAAGGTTATTGGCATGTGTTGTATAAACAAGGTTTTCGGCATATTTTGGAATGCTTTCGTCTTCGCTCATGTCGGAAATTACTGGAAGATAAGGCTCTATTTTATAGAACGATATGAACCGGTTTCTAACTTTTCTTCCGTAATACATGCTGAACATCAACAGAGTTAATATCGACCCAACAAGTATTGTAAACCACCCTCCGTGCGAAAATTTATTGAAGTTCGATAAAAGGAATGAACCTTCAATTGTGACGTATATCAGGAAGAAAACAGCGACCATCCATTTTTTCCTTTTGATTTTTATCAGGTAAAAGGTAACCAGTACGGTGGTCATCAGCATGGTTATTGTAATTGCCAAACCATAAGCAGCTTCGAGAGCAGAAGAGCTTTGAAACATCAGAATCACGATAAAACAACATGTGTAAAGAGTCCAGCATACCGATGGTACATACATCTGGCCTTTGGCATGAGAAGGGTATTTTATCTTGATTTTTGGCCAAAAATTAAGGGAGATGGCCTCGCTGATGAGCGTGTACGATCCTGTTATGGATGCCTGACTTGCAATGATGGCAGCCATTGTGGCTAAAACAACCCCAAAGGGCAAAAACCATTGTGGCATAATGGCATAAAAAGGATTGACATCTTCGGTTAGGTTGTTGATATTGCGGATTATCCATGAACCTTGTCCTAAATAGTTCAAAATCAACATTGTTTTTACAAAAAACCAGCTAGTGCGTATGTTCTTTATTCCACAGTGACCTAAATCGGCATAAAGAGCTTCGGCTCCGGTTGTACACAAAAAAACGGCACCTAAAAGCAGGAACCCTCCCGGGTAATTTGCCAATAGGTTGAA
>CAZRXT010000024.1:4876-6206 GCA_964604035.1 uncultured Prolixibacteraceae bacterium
TTCAGGCTGGCACCTCCGGGGTAAGCACCAATATACCAATCGATAGTTGGTTTATAAGAAAGGGTGTTGTCTCCATTTTTATATTTTCGACAATAAGATTCGTAATCTCTTTTTGCGCGCAGAGGCTGTGTCCAGATTTGAGCTTCGGTAATCACCTCGTTTATTGCGAAGTTTCCTAATCCGGCCCAAACATTCCGTTTAAATCCAACCCAGGTAATTACGCCGCTACCTACGTTAACAGCAGTGCTGAGGGCGTGAGCCTGCCAGTTTCGGGCAACCTTTTCGCAACGGGCATGTTCCTTAAGTAACTCTTCGGCAACTTGAAGCTTCAGCTCTTTTTCGTCCCGACTGTTTGACGAAAGAAGAGCTAGACGGTTATAATCTTTTCGTGGCATTAGTGGCGATAAGAACTGATTTGCGGCTCCCAATAATGTTGTTGCTGCTCCTAAAGCCATATCTTGCCGAAAACTTTTATCGTTGCTTGCGAAATAGACAACACCCTGTCCAACAGTTGCCGCACTGTAACCAATCAGCCAGCTATTCCACCAGAGTCGGGTTTTTTGCTCGTCTTGTTTCAGGCTTTTTTCGATAAACTGTATTCGCTCCGACAAAATCGAATCAGAAGCCTCGCTTTGAGCAAATGTTTGTGGAATCTGAAAGCCGAAATGAATCAGCATTGCGCTGAAAGCCAATTTGAGTATTGTTCTATTCATATTTTAAGTTGCACTTATTGTTCGTTTTCGACTTAATCTTTAGTTGCATCGTCCTTCTTCTTAGCCATCATTGGCGATTCCTTCAGAAAAAAGGAGACAACTATACTGATGATCATGAGGATAATTAACAGGATCATCGATTTGTCCATCGATCCGGTGTCGGCCGATTTAAAGCTGTCCATTCCAAAAATCAGGGCAATTCCCGAAATCTGGCCAATCATCAGCAGCAATCCGTTTGAACTCCCTTCGGAAGCCGGGTAGGTAATTTCGGCACCGTATTGAAACCCGATTGGGCCTGAGCTTAGTAGGAAAAACCCCAGAATGGCCCCTGAAACAAGGAGGATGGGGAAGTTGCCTGTGAACGTTATGCCAATAAGTCCGATGGTAGCACCAATAAGGGCAATAATAATAAACCGGGCTCTCATTTGGTATCGGTCTGAAAATATGGGAATAACAAGGGCGCCCAGAATTCCGGCAGCAATCATTACACCTCCGGTTACACCAGCCTGTGTTGCCGAAAAGCCGCGCGGTTTCAATATGTTTTCAATCCAAGTGGTAACGCTATTAAATACTCCAAGGCCAATAAAAAAGATGATCAGCAATAGAATGAAATTTTT
>CAZRXT010000024.1:6306-8319 GCA_964604035.1 uncultured Prolixibacteraceae bacterium
ATTGGAAACCAGCGGGCAGCAAGTTTTGTTGTGGCATTCATAATGAACGGTTGGCCAATTGCTATTCCTATCTGTGCAATCAGTACCAGTGTGTAATTGTCGGAAACCAGGCCGCGCATTAAGCCAAAAGCGCCAGTGAAAACGGCACCAATTCCAACACCAATCCGTAGCCCATACGTGTCGATAACCCACGAAGCCGGTAACGAGAAGATGATGAAGACGATCATGAAACACATTGACAGAATGCCTATTTTGATGTCGGAAACGCCAAAGAACTGTGTTGCATCGGTTGTTATTGGGGCAAAGGTGATCCACAAAAGTTGATTGATTGCAACAATAACCATGTATACGCTGAGCATTACCCACCGGTATGGATAAATTTTAAATTTTGATTCTTGCATTTTAAAGGTTTTTAAGGTTGATTAAGAGTTTGATAACGTTTGTTTCTTTTGGAGCGAGAATTATAGTGGTGATTTTTTAGGCAGAATTCTTCAACTTTGGCAAACAGATAAGGCTGTATTAATGGGTATGTTAGGTTTTCGGGCAACATGTCGGCCAGCAATAGTTCGCCAATTTCAAAATTGGGCAATGTCTCAAGGGTTTCGACTTCGGCCAAAAAAAGCTGTCCAAAAGTTTCGGTTTCAGCGGTGCTTACAGAGTAGATGCAAATTGGTGTTGTTGTGAAATAGAGCGCTCCGGTCTCTTCCTTAAGTTCTCTCGAAGCCGTGTCAAGAATATTTTCATCTTCTTCGCGATGCCCTCCGGGAATTTCCCAAGTTTCGCGCTCCTTGTGCTTTACAAAAATCCATTTCCCTTTGTGTCGGGCAACAATAACGGCATATTTGAGCTGGTCGTTTGAAATAGTATTGAGGTTGTAAAAGTTTACTTTCAGCATAATCTATCGTTGGTTTGTTCTGAGAACAATTTTTAAATCAGGAGCAATCACTTTTTCACTTTCAAGGTTTCGATGTTGTACATCTGAGTTACTATTTGTGCTTGGCGCGATCGCATGTACGGCCCTGGATTTGTAATACTGTACCGCAGTGGCGATGGCAACGATGCCGCAATTAGAGCTGCTTCGCCCGGAGAAAGTGAGGTGCTGCTTTTGTTGAAATAGGTTTTCGAAGCTTTCTCTACGCCGTATATGCCTTTGCCTGTTTCTATTACGTTGAGGTACACCTCCATGATACGTTGTTTGCTCCAGATGTTCTCGATCAAAAAGGTGAAGTAAACCTCCAATCCCTTTCGCACAAATGAGCGGTTTGGCCATAAGAAAACATTTTTTGCAGTTTGCTGGCTGATGGTGCTTCCTCCCCTGATTCTTTTTCCTTTTTTGTTGTGCTCAATGGCGCGTTCAATGGCCGCTTTGTCGAACCCGTTATGCTTTACAAAAAGATTGTCTTCGGCAGCAATTACTGCGCGTATCATATTTGGTGAAATGTCTTCGATGTCTGCCCAGTTCTTTTTTAACTGCAACTTTTCACCCTTGAAAACCTGTGATACAGTTCGGTAAGCCATAAATGTTGTAACTGGCGGATTGATGAAGCGATAGATGACAACAAAGAACAGCGTCGATCCAAAAAAACCGATTATAATCCACTTTAGGATTGATAAGAACCGCTTTATGGCCGATCCTTTTTTTGAGCTTTTTTTACCAGAAGCTTTCCTTTTGGGTATTGGGTTTTTCCTTGCCATTGTTGAAATTTTTGTTGTTAATATTTCAGATTCCAATCAATTTATATGGACGATTACTTGAGCAAACTCATCGGTGCGTTAATCGGCTCTCGACATAGATAATTTCCCGTGCTGAATTCCTTTAATCGAAATCAGGTTGTCAGAAAATTCGGTTAGTCGTTTTGAAATGCCTTTAACCGCAATGATCTCCATGCACTTGTCGGGGCTTAGTAAAAATCGTTGCGAAGATAGTATTTCCTGAAGGTACAACTCTTGTGTCGAATAAATCTGAGAAAGTATTTCACGCCGATGAGGATCAAAAATCAACGTTATTGAGCC
>CAZRXT010000024.1:8419-11184 GCA_964604035.1 uncultured Prolixibacteraceae bacterium
GATAAAAAATGGGCAATTGGCCTTGGTGGAGGTTATTACCATAATTTCGACGCCTACAAGGCTGATGGCTGGACGCCCGAAGCTTATGTTAGTCGCTACTTGTCTCCATCTTTTGATTTGATGGCGAAAATGAACCTTGGATGGATGTTTGAAAAAAACGATGTTGCCGATATTGGCAATTTAGTGTTGGATTTGCGTTACAAACTTAACAATGGTAAGATTCTTCCTGTTGACAGTAAAATTCAGCCATTTGTATATGCCGGACCTGGTTTCTTGTCGGATAATAAGAAGCAAGGTTTAAATTTTGATGCCGGTATTGGTGCAAAATACATGCTGAGCAAAAGCTGGTCTTTGTTTGCTGAAGCCGGATACATTCATGGTGTTAGCGGCTTACGTGATGAAGTAAGTTCTGATGGAACAATTGTTAATGAAGATGTTCCATGTCACGATAACTTTATTAAGGGTGTAATTGGCATTGAATATGCTTTCTCAGCAAAGATTGATAAAGACAAAGACGGCGTTTCCGATTTCAAAGATAAATGCCCTGATACTCCTCGTGGTGTTAAGGTTGATAAAGTTGGTTGCCCTCTTGATACTGATGGCGATGGAATTCCTGATTCGAACGACAAATGTCCGGATGTTAAAGGGTTGGCTGCATTCGAAGGTTGTCCTGATACTGATGGTGACGGCATTACCGACAAAGAAGATGATTGTCCGGAAGTAAAAGGTATTGCCGAATTCAAAGGTTGCCCCGATACCGATGGCGATGGAATTATGGATAGCAAAGACGATTGTCCTACTGTTAAAGGAACCAAAGAATTCAAAGGTTGCCCCGATTCTGATGGCGATGGTATAAAAGATAGCGACGACAAATGTCCAACTGTTGCTGGTTTGAAAAAGTTCGACGGTTGCCCAGATACTGATGGTGACGGCGTTGCTGACAAAGATGATGCTTGTCCAGATACCCCTGCTGACTCTAAAGTTGATGCAAAAGGTTGCCCTCAAGAAGAAGATATGGACAGCTGGATCAAGAATCAGAAAGTAAATTCGATTTTCTTCGAAACCAACAAAAGCGAAATCACTCAAGACTCTAAAGAGCGTATGGATAAGCTTGTTAAGTTAATGAAGAGCAAACCTGCCGTTAAGGTTACAGCTTCGGGTTTTGCCGATCCAAGAGGTGCTACCGATGCAAATAAACAACTCTCGTTGAACAGAGCTAAGGCTGCTGCACAATATTTACAGTCTAACGGTATCGCAAAAGATAGAGTTTCTACTCAGGCTCTTGGCGAAGAAAATTCGGATAAAGAGAAATCTTTGACCGATCCTGAATTACAAAATTCAAGACGTGTAGACTTTAATTTGCACAAATAGTTCAAGATTATGGGTTAGCCAGTTTAACCCACATTCATCTATATTTAAAACAGTTGAAGGCATATCCTGTAATTTTCGGGAGCTTTCAACTGTTTTTTTTATTCAATGTCAATAGCATTCTTCACTCTATATATCACTATTTTTAGAGCTACTAACTTCAAGTTTATGACGAAAGGTATATTGGGTTTCCTTCTATTGGCTATGCTATTAATTTTCTCGACAGATAATTCAATAGCACAGGTGGTTATAAACGAGTTTGCAGCTTCAAATACGGGTTATTTTGTCGATCCTGATTATAATGAGAGCAGCGATTGGGTTGAACTTTATAACAGTGGGTCTTTCGATGTTGATTTGAGCGGTTATATTTTAACCGACAACTTTGGAGATATCAAAAAATGGGAAATTCCCAGTGGTACACGTTTGAACTCAAAAGCTTTTTTGCTCATTTGGGCCGATGGTAATAATACTGGGTTGCATACAAATTTCAAACTATCGGCCGATGGCGAGGAGCTTGCATTGATTAACTCCTCTGGTACTTTTGTCGATTCAATATCGTTTGGATTTCAAGATGTTAATGTTTCAATGGGGCGCAATGTCGACAGTATTTCGCAATGGGTTTTTTTCACAGAACCTACGCCCGGAAAGGCAAACACGACTGTTCAGTTTGATGGCGTTGTAAATAATTTGCCTAGTTTTTCGGTTTCTGGTGGTGTTTTTAATAAACCAATTTCATTAACACTGCGCTCTATGTACAAAGGTACTGTCAGGTACACGCTCGATGGATCTGAACCTGATGAAACCTCTCCTGTGCCAAGTTCTGCAATAAATATTTCAAAAAACACAATCGTTAGGGCTCGAATTTATAAAGATGGCCAAGTTCCAGGTCCGGTCGCAACCAATTCCTATTTTATCGACCAAGATAATCAACTATCTGATTTGCCAATCGTTTCAATATCTTCGGCTCCCTGTAATTTCTGGGATGCCGATTCGGGTATTTATGTTCAGAATTTTAAGCCCGAATGGGAAATCCCCGTTAATATTGAGCTTTTTGAAAAAGATGGCAGAGATAAATCGGCGTTTAATTTGCGTGCAGGGATAAAAGTCAATGGCTTGTATTCATGGAAATCGCCTCAGAAAATGTTGGGCGTATATTTCCGCAAAGAATACGGCGAAAGTAAATTGGAATACCCTATAATTTTTGATAAATCGAGGAAGGTTTATGATTCGTTTGCCCTAAGGGCTTCTGGAAACGACTGGAGTAACACCTTGTTTCGCGACGGGTTGATACAGAACTCAACTATGGGCTACACTACCCTCGATAATTCGGGCTTCAGGGCATGTGTTGTTTATGTGAATGGCGAATTTCTTGGTATTCACAATATTCGCGAAAAAAT
>CAZRXT010000024.1:11284-16576 GCA_964604035.1 uncultured Prolixibacteraceae bacterium
ACTTTTGCTGAAAAAAGGCCTGCTGTTATTTTGAACGATTTGACAAACTACGGGTTTCAAGATCCGGTTCAGGTTACTATTGCAACAGTTCCGGCTATGGCAGGGCATCTGACTTTCAATGGAATGAAAATACCTGTTGATGTTTGTCGTGGCGGATATCCACAAAATGAGGATATTAAGCTAACGGCCGAAGCTGCTGCCGGATATAAATTTTTGGGTTGGCAATCAACTCTCGACTCGGTGTTTATTGCCAAAGAGCAAGATTGGAAATATTCTGATTCAGGCGCTGATCTTGGATCTTCGTGGAAAACTAAAGATTTTTCAGATTCTTCGTGGAAGACTGGTTCGGCAGAATTAGGTTATGGCGATAATGATGAAAAAACCGTAATTAGTTATGGTGGCAATAGTTCAAACAGATATATAACCTCTTATTTTAGAAAAACATTTAGTTTGAATGACATACAAAGTGTTAGTGATCTGACTTTGTTGCTGAAATGCGATGATGGTGCGTTGGTTTACCTGAATGGAAACGAAGTTATACGCTACAATATGCCTGATGGAGCTATTGGTTTTGGCACTATTGCCACAACTTCTATTTCCGATACCGATGAGTCGGACTTTCATTCGTATTCAATTGAAGCAAAGCATTTGCTTAGTGGCGATAATGTTATTGCGGTCGAAGTTCATCAGATTTCGGCAACTAGTAGCGATCTTAGTTTCGATCTCCAATTATCGGCAAAGATGGCTGGGGCAGGTCAATATCTTTCAACAAACAATGAGCTGACCGTTTCAACTAAATCAGAATTAAATATATCGGCAGTTTTTGAAAGCGATGGAAAGTGCATACTTCCAGCGGAAATTACAAGCGAGCTGGTACTTGAAAAAGCATGTTCGCCTTATGTTGCATCAACCAATGTAAACATTACATCTTCAGGAAAGCTAACAATTCCTGCAGGTGTCGAAATTTGGATGTCGGATGGTGCTTCAATCTTTTCGGAAGGGGCCATAAATGCCAAAGGAACAATGGCTGAGCCCATTATTTTCAAGGGAAATCCCGAAAGTGGGGATAAAGAATGGGGCTTTATCAGCATCAGTAATGTGAGCGATACTTCTCGTTTTGTAAATGTTATTGTTGAAGATGCCTCCAGAGGTGAACGGCCACGAGAAGTGGGGGCAATTACCGCATATAACTCTGTGGTTGTGTTCGATAGTATTTATTTCGAGAATATTTCGGCCAATCCTATTGCTACCCGGTTTTGCAATGTTACGCTTACAAATAGTTTATTGCATTCGAACGTTACCGGCGACCTTGTTAACATTACCCGCGGTACTGGCTATATTGCAAACTGCGAATTTATTGGCAATAACATGCCCGATAATGATGCAATTGATTTCAATGGAGGCATAAATAGTGTTGTGAAAAACTGCATTATCCGCGATTATTTTGGGGCGAACAGCGATGCTATTGACTTAGGCGAAAAGGCTACCAACATAACACTCGACGGTCTTTATGTGCACGATATTACCGATAAAGGTATTTCGGTAGGCCAGTGGTCGTCGGTAAATATTTCGAACTCACTTTTTACAAATTGTAACCTGGGAGCAGGGGTAAAAGATTCATCGTCGGCAATAATAAACCATTGTACTTTTTATGGCGTTGGAACACCAATTGCTTCGTACGAGAAAGTTGCCGGTAGGGCTGGTGGAAATGTGAAAGTTTCCAATTCAATTCTTTCAAATTCGTATGAGGCAAGTTACTTGTGCGATGAATATTCTACCCTCGACATATCTTATTCAGCATCTGATAATGAAAGACTTCCCGATGGAAGAAAGAATTTGTTTGTGAATCCGCAGTTTAGTAACCCCACAAACTTCGATTTCTCGTTGAAACCCAACTCTTCGTGTATTGGTGCGGGCAGCGATGGTGCTGATATGGGCTCAGGGTTGACCGATACAGGAATTCCTCCCGAGGTAATTATCAGCGATATTGCTTATTACACCGAAGCCTCTGCTGAAAACCTTGAGTTCATAGGAATTTTTAATCCCGGAAATTCAAGAGTTGATTTGAGCGGTTATCAGTTTATTAATGGAATTACTTTTACTTTTCCCGATGGAGTATCAATCGGATCGAAAGAAAAGATTTACGTTACATCAAATGCAGCGTCGTCTTTTTGGACAGGAAGAGGTGTATCGGTTTTTCAATGGACGAGTGGCAAATTGGCCGATGAGGGCGAAGATATACAGCTTGTTAATGAAGCTACAACAATGATTGATGAAGTCGAGTACAACAATAAAGCACCTTGGCCAGTGTTATCGAATTCTAGTCAAGCTATTTCACTATCTAAATTTGATGTTGATAACCATTTTGGCGAAAACTGGGAACTCCAGACGAAGGATAAAATTGTTGGGATCGAAAACTTGTTGGCCGAACGGAGAGTACAAATCTACCCGAACCCAACTTCTGGTTTTGTTACTATTACAGGATTGAACGACGATGATTTTACTGTTGAAATGTATGATCTTCAAGGGAAAATGATTTTGAGCGTGCCTGTAAATTCCCCATCGGTTGAACTCAATTTAAGTGGATACAAGCAAGGTCTTTATTTGATTCGCTGCGGGGAAAATCTCAGCAAGGTTATGCTCTCAAAATAAGCTGTCTACTCTTTTATAATTTTCTGCATATAGGTTTTCCCATCTACGTAAATTTTTACCAGATAGATTCCTGTCTGAAATCCCGATAAATCAATTGAATAGCAATTGGTCGCGGTGGTTTTTATTTCGGTATGAATGATGCTCCCCAAGTAATTGTAGAGTTCTATTTTAAGGTCTCCGCCCAAGTATTCTGAAAGTAGTATTGTAGCGTTTTCTGAAACAGGATTTGGATAAATTCTGATTGGATCGGAGTTTTCGATTGTAAACTGGTTGAAAACTATTGTGTTTGATGGTGCAGAGAAACAATTCCCTGATGATATTTCAACAAAATAGTTGCCAATTACGTTTGGTTTTAGCTCCTGACTTATTGCGCCTTTAATCAACGTATTGTTCACATACCACTGGTTTCCGGTTGGTGAACTCGAATGCAGAACACCGTTTAAAAGTGTAACGATTGGTGCTTCGGGGGCATCGGTTACTTCAACCGCTAATGTCGATTCAATATTCAGAACACATTCATTCCCAATCTTTACCGAAATTATTCCCGAGGTTGATGAATTTGGAAAATCTACCGCAATTGTACTTGTATTGCTTGTTCCAATTGCTCCGTTCGGAAGTGTCCATTGGTACGAAGTTGCATTTTCAGTTCCGCTAACCGAATAGATCACATTGTTTTCGCCACGGCAAACAACTGTCTGTCCTTCAATGGGAACTGGCTCGGTGTTTGGGTTGCAGATAAAGTTTGCCACCAGATTTCGATCGCTAAGAACTACGAATTCGTAGATTGGATTGGTCGAAACTACCGAGTCATTTTCAGTCCAATTCAAAAATGAGTACCCAAAGTTGGCTGTTGCAGTAACGGTGCAACTTTTTCTCTCTTTAAACTTGCCTTGTCCGGTTGTTGTACCTCCGCTTATTGGGTTCGAAAAAGTGTAAATATTGTGCTGGTTCACAATTATGGTAGTTGGAATGAAAACTTCGTTGTTCGTTTCGTCGGTTTCGTAGAATTCGTTTTTCATATCGGAAACAAAAAAGATGAAATAGGAACCCGGTTTGGTGTCGGGATTAACCGAAAACGATCGGGAGGCCGAAGAGATCAATGTATTTCGCCCAATCAGCGTATCGGAATATTCAGTCAGTAGGCTATCTTGGTTTGGGTTGAAAATAGTATCGGACGATAGCCAAATGCTCACTTTTGGACTCTTTGTGACTCTGTTTTCAATCGAACCGGTTATTTTATGACTCAGTTCTGCTTGAACAATTTGCCCTGCTACTATGGTCGATGTTGAGAGCGTTGCATCCGAAAGGTACAAATCGAACAGTGGTTGTTTCCCCGAACAGCTGATCAGTTGCTTTTTGGCTTCATCTCTGATTGAGGGGAGAAGGTTGTACACATTTTCACCCGGGCATGATGTCGATTTTGCATCCCTGTGCCCAATCACACGGGGTAGAAACAGCGTGCCTGTACCTGCCTGATTTGTAATGCTCTCTTTTGATGTTGGGTCAAACTCGTGCCAGTTGAACCACCACGCCAGCAATTCGTTCAGTGCTGAAAGTTGAATATCGGTTGCGTTGGTAACATCGGTGTTGCCTAAAAAACAGATTCCAATCGACTTTGAGTTTAAACTTCCGGCATGACTTCCTTTAACATCCTGGGTAGAAATACTTGGATTTGCGCGCCCCTGAAATATGTTTCCATCTTTGTCGATCAGGTAGTTATAGCCAATATCGTCCCATCCGTTGCTGTAAACATGGTAATTCCAGTAGCTCCTAACAATGGCATATCCATCGGTATAGGTATCGGGCGAAGCTCCGTGATGGATAACCACATGCGTGGGTTCAATGGGCGTTGGAGTGTAGGCTGGAGTAGGGCAGTCGGCATAACCCCCACACCACTCCGCGCGTGTAATAATGGTTGGTAGCGGGCAACTTTCTGCATGTATTTCAATTTTCTTTTGAACCGATTTTTGCTGCTGATTTCCAGTATTGTCGCTTTTCATGTTTACGAAATCAATTCTCACAAAATCAATCGTTTCGTTGTTTGTTGGGATGATTACGACTTCGCATTGGTTGTGGGCGATTGAGTCGTTGACGAAGAGGATATCGCTCCAAAATATTTCTGGTGAATTTTCGTCCGAAGAATTTTCAACAGTTGTTTCAATCCACTCTTTCCACTCATTGTTGTTGGCGCGGGTGCGGTACCTAACGGTATAATCTTTTGGGGTATTTGCCGATTTCAACCCAATTCCGAAGAACGAAAATGGTACAGGCAGTTCAATGCTGAATGAGTACGAACCGTTATTCTCTTTTTTGATGTTGTGGTCCCAAATAATAACTGTTGATGGGGCTTTCCTTTTTATGCTTTCGTCGGTGACCGATGTTGGGGAGGGGACGATGCTTGTTTTATTGGTCGAAAATATACGGCTGTTTTGCGCACATGCTGGCGAACCTATTGAAATAAGTATGATTATAAGTTTTAGTAAAATGTTTGTTTTCAGTTGTTTTATCATGATAGTTGGTGTACTGTTCTAGGGGCAAAATTAATCATCGTAAGGGTATTGTTGTACCCGGTTGTGAAACGAAAATAACTTTAAAGTCGATTGTAGGGTGCTGCATTGTACAAAAAAAGCGTGCAAAGCA
>CAZRXT010000025.1:0-16529 GCA_964604035.1 uncultured Prolixibacteraceae bacterium
AATCTTTTAATCAAGGACGAAACGGTAAGTTATCAATCCTGTTTGCAGTTCGGGGGCATCCTGATTTTCGTCGAACCGAGTTTGCAATGCTGCTTTTTTAGCGGCATCAAGAAGTCCGGTATTTAAAGATGTTGACCCTTTGGCGCCAGGAACAGCCTTTGTAACTCTTCCTGCCTTATCAACAGTTACTTCAACAACCACAACAGCTTCTTCGTTTCCCGGATAGGATGGTTTCGGCAACGATTTTGCTTTTCGCCCAGAGAGGCTAAATGAAACACCTGCGCCGTTTCCACTACCTACACCACTGCCAGTACCGCTTCCCGAGCCATTTTTACCGCCACCTAAAACGCCGTCGGCAGAACCTTGGTTTCCCGATTTATTACCCGTACCCTGCCCTGTTGAATTCGCATCAGTGCCTTGCCCCGAAGCACCGCCAAACACATTTTTAGCACGCGAATTTATCTGATCAATCCTTGCCTGCTCAGCAACCTTCCGAAGACTATCTTGCCGTCTAATCTCAGCTATTCGTCGAGCTTCAGCAATCCGGGCATTTTCAATTTGCTGCAAGCTATCTTTTATTCTCTTTTCCGAAGCTTTCAATAAATTATCCTGAAGTTGTTTATCAAGCAATTCTTTTTTCTTATCGTCAGCTTTTTTCTTTGCCTCCTCAATAGCTGCGGTTTTCTCGTAATCTTGAGTCATAACCTCTTCCTTTCCCGGAGCTGGTTTTGCGACGTTTGATTGAGCAACCGGCGGTTGAGTAGCTACACTAGGAGGTATTGCAGGAGCCGACTCCTTTGGAGCAGGTTCAATTTCGCCCATTCCTTCTTCGGTCGTTCCAAAATCAATTAAAACCCCCTTTTCCTCAGGAAGAGGAAGTGGAGTAAAAAATCGAAAATTTAGAAGGATCAACAACAGGGCAATATGAAATACAACGGTAATAATAATACCCTCTTTATGTTCTTTAAAGAAATTCACCAGGCTTAATTATATTATTTTTCTGCACTTGTAGCCAAAACCAATTTGTACTTATTGTTTCTGGCAATATTCATAATCTTAACAACTTCTTCAATTGGAACAGTTTTATCAGCATGCAATGATATGTATGTTTCATCGTCGGCTGGAATTGTTCTCTGCAAAAAAGGCTCAATCTCATTAAACTGCACTTGTTGCAACTTTCCATCATTATTGATATAATACCTCAAATCTTCAGTAATAGAAATTGTTGTAACAGGTTTCGCCTGTGTTTGATTATTGCTTTGTGGCAACATTAGTTTCAAAGCATTAGGCGAAACAAGCGTTGATGTAATCATAAAGAATATGAGCAACAGGAACACCAAGTCGGACATAGTCGACGAGCTGAACTCTGTACTAATTCTACTTCTTCTCTTTATTGCCATTTTACTTTACTGGTTCGTTCAATAAGTCCATAAACTCGGTTGTAGTTGCTTCCATTTTGAATATCAACCCTTCAATTTTTGATACAAGAATATTATAACAAAAATAAGCTAAAACCCCAACAACCAGACCAGCAACAGTTGTAACCATTGCTTCGTAAATACCTGAAGACAAGAGTGTAATGTCGATATTATTACCTGCATTGGCCATATCGTAGAAGGCTCTGATCATACCGGTTACAGTACCCAAGAAACCTAACATAGGGGCACCACCTGCAACGCTGGCCAAAACTGGAAGGCCTTTTTCCAAACGGCTAACTTCTAGGTTTCCAACATTTTCAATTGCAGCATTAACATCGTTGAGTGGACGGCCTATTCGGGTTATACCTTTTTCAATCATACGGGTAATAGGCTTATTTGTTGAACGACAAATTGCAAGAGCTGCATCAATTTTACCATCCGAAACATTCCGATGAATTTCATTTATAACAGAAGCGTCAACTTTTGATGCATCGCGCACTGCAATATAACGATCGCCAAATATGTAAATCCCTATTAATGAAAGCACTAAAATTGGAATCATGATCCAACCACCTTTCAACGCCAAATCAATAAAATTCAGACTAATACCTTCGGGCTGAGCAGCTAACGCATTAACTGCAGGATTCATTTGTAATAGAAAAAGAGCTAGCATATATGTATTATTTTTAACTTGATATATTAAACGTTTAAAGTTGCAATATATTTTAACAAGCAACAATTGTTCACAATAATAAACAAAGAATTCTGAATTGAATATTTACTCTTCATTTTTCGGTTCAACTTTTGCTTTTTCTTTATTCTTCCTTCGGAAAATGGCATTTTTATACCTTATAAAAAGTTCTTTAAACGAATTGAACTCCTCGCGGTAAGAGAAGCCTATTCCCTGTTTGGTTTTAGCCATTTCTTCATATTCAATAATATTATCGTTTGAATGGGTGTAAGCTTTGAATTGCAGCTTCCCATTATCGGTAAGTTTTACATTAATATCAAAATCGCCAACAAAATCGCCACTGTTTGATTTATTTTGATTTGTATTATTGGCAATGTTTCCATCGATAGTAACCCTATCGTTCAGTATTTGAGTACTAAGGGCGAGTTCAATTCTATCTGATGACATTTCTGTATTTGATGAAGTGCGAGGCCGATAATTTATACCGAAATCTACGACATCACTAATTTGCGAGAGCCAATTTGTTAACTGATTAGAAAATAGCTCACTCGCTGTTGTTCCTACCGCATCCGATCCAACAGTTGTTGTTTGTTTTGCGCCGGCAAAGAAATCGGGGGTATAGAACCGTCCTAAAAACATTAACGAAATGATCTGCTTATTTACATCTTCCTTTGTAACAATGAGTTGATCAACCTCATCTTTTATTCTTTCTTCAGCAGTAGGAAGATCGATTGCAAAATTTATTATTGGTTGCTGAAGATTGTCTGTAAGTGAAATTATACAATCAACAGGTAGCCTTCTCACTAAATCGACATTTTGGTTGCTGCCCAAGAAAAGATCGTACAACGAAGTTTTTACGCGATACACAGCAGTAACATCAATCTGAGCATTATAAGGATCGCCCAACCATTTAATAGTTCCGCCTTTATTAATTGCAAATTTCTTATTTATAACATTCTGAAAAGTAAACAAATAATCTCCTTTGTCGATCACATAATTGCCAAACAAATTCAGGTTGTAATCTTTATCCATACGCACCTGAATATCTCCTGAACCTTCGCCCTTAAGAATGTCGCCCATTTGAGAATTAAAGATTATCTGAACTTTTGCGTCAGGAGTAATTTCAACATCAAAACTCATATTCAGCCCAGATGTAATCAAGCCAAAGGTCTTGCTTTCTTTCTTTGCAACTTCTTTCGATACAAACTCAATAAAGTCATACTTTTCGGCTGAACCTGTGGCTTCTACCGGAATATTTATTGATGTTCCTTTCTCAGTTTTAAAATCGCCAGAGAGTAAAATGTCACTGTTTTTTCCTGTAATAGATAACGTTCCTGAGCCAAAAACTGTTCCGTAAAATTGTTCTACATCGTAGCTGGTTGTGTTCATTGCACATAGTTTATTGGCAAAGATTTTCATGTCATAACCATAATCTTTGATGAAGCTTTTGTGTGTAATTGAACCGTTAAGAGTACCCTTGTTTCCATATTCATCTTTGAAAACTAACGATCTGAAAACAATTGAGTCGTTACTCAAGTACACAGGATCGCTAAATATATAGTTAGTTTTCAAATAATTAATTCCGATACCAACTTCCGAAACAGGTGTAAGTTTTCCATTAAAATTAAGTTTAGCGAAATCGCCACTTACATTGATGTCGCCATTTACATTACCGTTAATATTATAGAAAAGAGTTGGCAATATTGCTCCAAGGAGCGTAACTGGCGAGTTGTCGAATTTCAATTTCATATCGGCGGTGAAGCTTTTTAAATCGATAAAGCCATTTCCGCTTATCACAAGCTGCTTATTGTCTGTTAACGAAAGACTTGTAAGAAGTTTTTCACTACCTGGGTTCCACTTACACTTTACGTTAAGATCGCCAAAATTGGTTTCGCCAGCAGAAAAATCCCTAACCTTAAGATCGAAATCAACAATAACTTTATTGAAAGCATCGGCAACACTAGCCTGCCCGTCTAACTTCCCTTGCAAACTGCTGCCAATGAATGGGGCCAGAAGTTTCAAATCGACATTTTGAGAACTGAGATAGGCCGTTGAATTAGCATCTTCACTAACAATGCCATTGAGTCGCAGTCGCTGGTCAGAACAGTGCAAGGTCAAATCATCGAACTTAAATGATGTTGAATCAATCTTCACTGTTGTTTCGTCAAGAACCCACAATGAATCAGCAATATAAATATTCGAAGGTTCAACTTTGAAAATGATTTCAGGATATTTTGTGTCGTTTTTCAGAAAGGTAGTAAGTGTTTTTAACGACCCGCTGTAGGTGTTTTCCGCAAAATTATTCCAAGTAAGAATAGAATTTAGCTGATCGTTTTTCCCTTTTGTTTCGAATGCAACATTGTAGATATTAATCTGTTTTGCCACACTAAGCTTCTCCGATTTTACTTTAAATTCAAAAAGCTCGGGTGTAGCATCGAATTTCACCCTCAGGTTTTCGAGATACTGCGTACCATAACTAACATACGGAATTTGAGTTTCGAGAGATGCTTCAAGTTTTTGAGGATGATAATACCCAACAATCTCAAACGGTTTATTTATGATAATATCGGGGTCGAGAATTTTAGTAATTGGATCGGAGTCCTTGATATTGAGATGGAAAGAAAAATCATTTCCATCTTTGGTTTTTAACTCTTCGGAAGCAATTGTGGAGGGCAAATAATTACGATAGAAGTTTTTGAACGAATTTGCAATGTTCATAAAATTATAATGCCCTTTGATTTCGCCATCAACCCAATCGGATTTTACAGTGAGGAGGCTGGTATCGCCCGAAGATATGTTGTCGATAATAGCATTTGAAAGAGCCAAATAACCAATTGAATTTCGGTATTTTAACTCTTTGAGCTTGATTTGACCTTTCAAATTATCAATATTATTGCCTTCAAAATTAGCATCAATGGAAGCAGAAGCGATAGAAACTGAATCACCTAAGATGTTAAGATTAAACAAATTGGCCCTTTCAACATCGGCCACAAACTCAAAAACAGGTAGTTCGGGAGTTAGGTCGAGCCGTCCCGAAAAAACCATTTTAATATTCGGGTCATCAATAGAGAGATTTCCATCAAAGAGCTTGTTTTTTAAATTCCCCTTCAAGCTTATATTTTGAAAATTGTAATCGTTCACATCAATTGAACCAACAATCCCATCAACCTTTAAATCATACTTAGATTCACAAACTACCCCATCAACCTTCCCTGAAAGAGCAAGGCCACCAATGCGCGAAGTTTTAAAAAGGCCACCAATATCAAAACCTGTGGTTTCAACATGTCCTTCCAAATTCAAACAATTGTTCTTTGTGGGTTTAAACGATAAGTCGCCACGAATTCGCCCAAGGTCGGTAGAGAGTGTTCCATAAGCAACGAAATCATTCTTGAAGCCAGTAAAATTTCCGTTATACTTGAAAAGCCCAACATTATCGAGAAATTTGGGAAGCTTATCGATTACCGACTGAAGCTGGTCGGGCAAATCGAGTGTCCGCAACTCATTCAAATTGGCATAAGACTCGTTCAGGTTCGCAAAAATGAAAGTATTGTCAATATCGGGTAGCCCATTTAAGCTGAAATCGCCGCTCAAACGAGTAACATCGCCTAACGACATTGCAAGGTTCTTACCTTTAATATCACTTATTTTACCATAAAACCTCCCAGACAATGCAACGTCGAGCCCATCGCCATTATAGGTAGGAAAAAGAAACGCAACATCATCAAAACCAAGGTTAAAGTTCGCTAAATGAAGATCAACAAAAATGTCAAAAACGTTGTGATTTTGGATATACTGACTTAAATCAACTGAAACAGAATCAACAACTAACGATGAATTTGATGTTTTGCCTTTCAATTTTCGCACGTTGAAAGTACTGTCGGAATAATGAACATTGGTAGCAAAATCCTTCAGCCAAAATCCATTCTTACTCTTCAACCCAAATTCGCTTAAATTGAACGAAAAGTTTTCGACCGAATTATATTCAACCTGCTCAACAATCAGATCAATATCATTAAAATGAAGAAAATCAGCATATTCCTTCTTTAGATTTCCATCTACATAATCAAATTCTCCATCATTCAACTTAATATTCTGACTGCAAATCTTCCAAGAGGTCTTTTTCGTTGAGTCTGGAGAGAAAAGGAAACTGAAATTAAAGTTGCTGCTGTCCAATTTCTCGATATGTACTTTGGGTTTATCAAGCGATATGGTTTTAAGGCAAATCAGTTTTCTCGATAAAGAAATGGTATCAACACTTATTGTGAATTTATCGGCAAAAAAAAGTGTATCCTTCTGTTGATCGCTTACAAAAACATCGTCGAAAATAATTTTATCGAAGAAAGAAATCCTTACTTTACTGATAGATACATCGGCACCGGTACTTTCAGAAATGTTGTTCGTTACAATGTTAATAATAAAAGATTGAACAACCCGGCTTTGAAAGGCCATGTAAACAGAAGCCATTGCCAAAAGCAATACCGATAAGATAACCAGTGCTATATTTACTATTTTTTTGATACTTTTGCCCTCCGAAAATGTTGATCTACAAAATAACATATTTTGTGCCAAAAATAGGTCACAAACACATGAAAAATAACGACAATTAAGCAATGCCACAAGATAGAAACATAATCATTCTTGGAATTGAATCATCGTGCGATGACACATCAGCCGCAATAGTTGAGAACGGTGTTATTCGGTCGAATATTATAGCAAGCCAAAAAGTTCATGAAGCTTATGGTGGCGTAGTACCCGAACTTGCCTCTCGTGCTCATCAGCAAAACATTGTACCTGTGGTAGATATGGCAATTAAACAAGCCGGAATTTCCAAAGAAGATATCAGTGCAATTGCATTTACACGCGGCCCCGGATTGCTTGGATCGTTGTTGGTTGGAACCTCATTCGCAAAAGGGTTTTCTCTTTCGCTCAACATTCCAATGCTCGAAGTGAACCATTTACAAGGCCATGTATTGGCTCATTATATCAAAGAAAATGAGGACGATACAAATAAACCAGCTTTCCCGCATCTGTGTCTTTTGGTTTCGGGTGGAAATTCTCAAATTATCCTTGTAAAAAATCACCTCGAAATGGAGGTTATTGGGCAAACTATTGACGACGCGGCTGGTGAGGCTTTCGACAAATGCGCAAAAGTTATGGGGCTTCCCTATCCTGGCGGTCCGCACATCGACCGGCTTGCGAAGTTGGGAGATCCAAACTCAATTGAATTTAACAAACCTAAAATACAGGGGCTTAACTACAGTTTCAGTGGACTAAAAACTAGCTTCCTATATCACCTTCGCGACAACCTGAAAATCAACAGCAACTATGTTGAAGAAAACAAAGCCAATCTTTGTGCGTCGCTCCAAAAAACAATCATCGAAGTTCTATTGGGTAAATTGGTGAAAGCTGCGAAAGAAACCGGGATCAAAGAAATTTCGGTTGCAGGTGGGGTCTCTGCAAATTCGGGATTGCGTTCTGCATTAACCTCTGAGGCCGAAAAACGAGGATGGAACATGTTTATCCCCGAATTCAGATACACAACAGATAATGCTGCAATGATAGCAATTACAGGGTATTATAAATTCTTGAAAGGTGAATTTGCGTCACACGAATTGGTTCCTTTTGCCCGAATGGCTATCAACGAATAAATTCCCGACAAGAACAGCGTAGCTTAATCGTCGAGTAAAGATCTAAAATCAAGAAGTTCTTCTGAATCAGAAGTTTCAGTAATTTTTCCATTGGCACAAACCAATGTTCGCGAAGGGTATTTTTCAACCATCAACTTATCGTGAGTGGCCATCAAGATGGTTTTCCCTTCGGCATGAATTTTTCTGAAAAGCTCAAGAATTTCAATCGAAGTATCATAATCGAGATTTCCGGTTGGCTCATCGGCAAGAAGTATATCAGGGTTATTGAGCAAAGCACGGGCAATAACAATTCGCTGCTGTTCGCCACCCGAAAGTTGATGAGGCATTTTTTTCTTAACATCCTTCATGCCAACTTCTTCGAGCATCAAATCGATACGTTCATCCATTGTTTTTTGGTCTGTCCAGCCAGTAGCTTTCAAAACGAAGAAGAGATTATCGTATATATTTCTGTCAGTCAGCAATTTGAAATCCTGAAAAACAACACCAAGTTTACGCCTTAAAGCTGAAACCTCTTTCGTTTTTATCGACTCCAATTTAAATCCTCCGACATTAATATTGCCTTTATAAAGGGGGATTTCGGCATTGAGGGTTTTAATTAAACTTGACTTTCCGCTACCAACCTTTCCAATTAAATAGACAAACTCGCCATTGTTAATCTGAAAATTCACATCCGATAAAATCAACGCTTCGCGCTGATAAATATCTGCATTAGTAACTGATATCGAAAAAAGGCTTTCCATTTTTAAGAATTTTGATGTACAAAACTAAATTTTTTTATCTAATTCGGATACTATAATAAAGTAATAAACAGTTAATGTTGAGAACTCAATTTAAATAGAAGAAAGTGTTTAGGATTAAATTCCTATTTTTACCTAAATTTATTTGTCGGAGACTATGAAACACAACAAACTGTTAATAAATTTATTAGGATTAATTGTTATCGTAAATCTTTCATTTTTAACAATTACAGCTTCGGCTCAGAAGCAAATCAAAAAGGAGACTTTTAATAAGGCGGTCGATTTATATCAAACATCCAATTACATAGGTGCAGGGAAAATGTTTAGCGATCTTTTGGCCGAAACGCCAGAAAACGACCCTGTTCGTTTCGACCTCGACTACTATCGATTAATGTGCCTTGTAAAACAAAACAACCGTTCGGCCGAGAATGAAATAACTTTATATCTGGCAAACGAAAGCGGTACACCATGGGAAAATCAGCTTTGGTACGAACTTGGAAAAATGCAGTTTCAAACGCGGAAATATAAAATTGCTGCTAAAACATTTGAAAAAGTCGATGCTCAACATCTGAACCAATCCGATATAAATGATTATAAGTTCTTTATAGGGTATAGTAATTTTGAAGCCGGCGACATGAAAAAAGCATCACAGGCTTTCTTCGAAGTAAAAAAAGGGAATTCTATTTATGCCGAAACCGCTTCGTATTATTGGGGTTACATTAATTATCTCGACGGAAAATACGAAACAGCCTTGCAAGAATTCAAAAAACTGGAGCACAATAAACAATTCTCAGGCTTCATTCCATATTATACTACTCAGATTTATTACCTGCAGGAAAAATGGGACCTTGTTATTGAAAAAGGCGAAGGAATGGTTAATGCAGCTCCTACCGAACAACGCAATGAACTTTTAAAAATGGTTGGCGATGCTTATTTCGAAACCGGAAAATACATAAAAGCAACCCAATACCTTGACGCTTACAAAGGTATTGATGGTAAAAAAACAAGAGAAGATTATTACAGGGTTGCATATTGTTACTATCAGGTTGGAGAAAATCAAAAGGCTATCGAATCGTTTGAAAAAGCGGCACCGGGCAATGACCAACTAGCGCAAAACGCTCTTTATCATTTAGGCGACTGCTATCTGAAAGTAAAAGACAAAAAGAAAGCCCGATCGGCATTTGAACAAGCTTCAAAATTTAGTTTTAATGCTGATATTGAAGAAGATGCTTTATTCAACTATGCAAAACTTTCGTACGAACTCTCCTACTCTCCATTCAACGAAACAATAAAAGCTTTCGACCAATACATTACTAAATATCCAAATTCGGAACGAAACGATGCCGCTTTCGACTATCTGGTAAAAGTTTACATGACAACAAAGAATTACAGAGATGCCATTAGTTCGATCGAAAAAATTAAAGTGCAATCGCCATCGGTAAAAGAAGCTTACCAGCGTGTAACCTACTACCGTGGTTTGGAACTCTTTAACGACGGAAACTATAAAGGCTCGATACAATACCTTGAAAAATCGCTGGTAAATTCGACATACAACAGAACCTACAAAGCACAAGCACTTTACTGGAAAGCTGAGGCAGAATACAGAATGGGGAATTATGCAAAAGCGATAGACGGATTTGCGTTGTTTCAATCAACACCGGGAGCTTTCTCTCTTCCCGAATTCGGAACAGCTTATTACAATACTGGTTACTGCTATTTCAATCAGAAAAAATACGATCAATCTTCGGTTTGGTTCCGAAAATATTTGAGCCAAAGCAAAGCAACCGATCAGATGAAAGCCGATGCAAATAACCGTGTTGGCGACTGCCTTTTCATTAGCCGCGATTATACCGAAGCTGCCAAGTATTACACCAACTCATACAGCTTGAAAAGCTTCGACCCCGATTATGCTCTTTTCCAACGGGCAGAATGCAAAGGCCTTAATAAAGAATATGCCCAAAAAGTTGCCGATTTAGATGCTTTAGTTAACCAATTTCCAAGTTCGTCGTACATAGCAAATGCTTTATTTGAGTTAGCGCGCACTTACGAACGCATTAACAACTTAGACAAGGCAATTGAATACTACAATAAATTACTCGCGCAAATACCTGAGAGCTCGTATACTAAGAAAACCCTGCTACAGTTAGGCTTAATCTATTATAATAAAAACGATTACAACAAATCGTTGGAATACTACAAAAAGGTTGTTGAAAAGTATCCGAATACCGAAGAATCAAATGCAGCTTTTGTTGGAATTAAAAACAACTATGTTGATATGAATAATGCCGATGGATATTTCGACTATTCAAAATCGACTGGCAGTGCACCAAAGGTTACATCTTCGGAACAAGACTCTATATTCTACCTTGCATCAGAAAAGAAATACATGGCAAACGAAGAAGGCTCTGAAGCCCAAATGGAAGAGTACCTTACCCGGTTCCCTAACGGAAGTTTTACGACCAATGCCAATTTCTATCTTGCCCAGTATTACTATTCAAAAGCACAATACTCAAAATCATTAGGTTACTACGAAGAAGTGACTTCTAAACCCGATAATATTTTCAGCGAACAATCATTGCTGAAAGCAGGCGAACTAACATTCAATGCCGGAAAATACGATGTTTCATCAGAGTACTTTAAGCGTCTCGAAAAGCTTTCGACATCGAAATGGAACACACTTAAATCGAGGGCCGGAGTTATGAGATGTAACTACAAACTTGGCCAATATGCCGAGGCAATTAAAGCCGCATCAAAGCTTCTGACGTCCGAAAATGTAACTGAGATCATGGTTCGCGAGGCTAATTTCATTTTGGCCAGTTCAAACTACAAACTTCTGAATATTGATGAAGCTTACAAATACTTTACGATACTTGCTGAAGACACAAAAACAGCCGAAGGTGCAGAATCTAAACACATTAAAGCTCAGATTCTATACGACCGTGGAAATATAAAAGATTGCGAAAATGAAATTATGGACTTCATTAGCAAAAATTCGCCACACCAATTTTGGCTGGCAAAATCATTCATACTTCTTTCGGATGTTTACTTTGCACAAAACGACCTGTTCCAAGCCCGGCACACGCTGAAAAGTATTCTTGACAATTACACAAATCAAACCGATGGGATTATCGGAACCGTTAACGAAAAGATGAAAGTAATTGAAGCAAAAGAAAGAGAGTCAATTATACCAGAGTTGCCACTTAATCCAGAATCGCCTGTAAATGTTTCGGAAGATACAATACCAAATAGTGAAATTCCTGTTGAACCGGTACAAGAAATGAGCGTACCGGCCGATTCAACTCAAAACAATTAAAGGTTTTATTACGATGAGAAAATCAATCAAAATATTAGCTACTGCATTTATACAGTTATCGGCTGTTGCTGCTTTTGCACAAACAGACACCTTGCTAACCAAAGATGTTGAAGTTATAAAAGCATACCAACCAAGCATTTCAGAAGCATTTAAAATAACGGGGTCACCAAAAATTGTCGACACCACAAGTTACACCCCGGTGTTCGATTATAAAATTCAATCGACACTGGTGCCTGTTACAAAATCAATTCAAAAGCTTCCTGTTGTTCAACTTGGTAACCCTCCTCTTGGCAAATCGAACACAGGTTACCTGCGAGGCGGAGTTGGAAATGCTTATACACCTTATGGCGAGGTTCTTATCAATACTCCACCTTCAAAAAACACTGATTTTGGAATCCATCTTTTCCACTACTCTTCGCAACCATCGGTGAAACTAACCGACGATATGAGGATTAAAACTCCTTATAGTGAAAATATGGCTAGGCTATTCGTGAAAAATTATTCGAAGAAGTCGGTAATTGAATGGGATATCAGATACGACCGTAACCGATTCAACTATTACGGATTTGCAGATTCTGACAGTTCTGCCATAGACACACTTCTTTATCAGGATACCGAAAAAATTTCATCGACACTGAATAAGAAACAGGTGTTTAACAACGCTTCAACCCATGTCAATTTCAGGAACCTTGCAACCCGTACAACGTTCGATTACAACATTATGCTAGGATACAACTATTTCTGGAATTCAACAGGCCAGCGCTCGCATCATGGAAGCTACAACGGAGACTTTGGGATAGATAAAAAAGAGTATAAAATTTTACTCGGATCGAAAATAGACTATTTCTATCAGGACAGCATGAGGAATTGCTACACACAGCAAATTAGTAACCATCAGTTTGTTGTTGCCGAAATATCGCCTCGTGCCGAATACGAAAAAGATAGCTGGTATCTTCAGGGAGGGTTCAATTTAGGCGCAATTTTCGACGACGATTCGAGTGCCAGTTTCCACATTTCGCCCGAGATTAATATTATGTACCACCCTATTCCGGAAATCCTGTCACTTTTTGCCGGATCAACCGGACAAATATTAGCCAACGACTACCAGTCGATGACAAAATTTAACCCCTATACCGACTACAATACCGAAATGAAACCTTCGAAAGAAGTAATAAGCCTGTTTGGTGGGTTCAAAGGAAAAATAAGCCGTAGCATTGCCTACATGCTCGACGTAAACTATACAATAACCCACAACAAACCGTTCTTTTACCTGAAAGAAACATTCTACCCAAATGCACCTGATGAAGCATTCAACATGTTCAATGTAAAATACGACGATTTGAATGTGCTTCGTTTTGGAGGAAATATAAGGTACAGTAGCGATAATGTAACCGTTTCTCTTCTTGGAAATTACTACACAGGAGAAGCCAAGAATATTTCGCCCCTAACCCATTTGCCAAGTTTTGATGCAACTCTTACTAGTGCAGTTCAAGCAACAAAGAAAATTAAAGCTACCCTGGATGCCCGCATTATTGGAGAAAGAAAAGGTGAAGTTGAAATTTGCACGTATAACTACAGACCTGGCACCGAATTGCTTGATGCACCTGTTTATACTACCGAATTCCGCAGTTTAAAAACCATATTCGACATCAATATTGGTGCAGAATACGAATACATCAAAAACCTTAACTTCACGCTAGATGTAAAAAACCTTTTAAATCAGAACTACGAAGTTTGGCATGGCTACAATTCACAAGGAATACTATTCCTTCTTGGAGCCAGATATGCCTTCTAAAATATTAAAAATTAACCTTAAGGTGTTGAAAACTTTTGTCTTTCATCCCCTCTTTTCACACGAAATGAGGGGATATTTTGTTATATTTGGGCGTTAATATTCATAGGAAATTGATTCTCTTGTAATACATTGAAATTAAGGATTATAAAATCTATTTCAACTACAGAAAACAATTCCTTCATTGGAGTTCCCAGTGAGTTTTTTTGGGGTTTTCAAACTAATGTGAAAGCATTATCTGATTCGTCTGAAAAAAGATGATTAAACTTATTTTGGCTAAAATCTATTTAAACGATGAGCGATTTAGAAAACAAAGAAGTTACAAACGAAAATGGCAATTACTCTGCCGAGAACATTCAGGTACTTGAAGGCTTAGAAGCCGTAAGGAAACGTCCTGCCATGTATATTGGCGACATCAATGAAAGAGGACTTCACCATTTGGTATACGAAGTAGTTGACAACTCAATTGATGAAGCTCTAGCCGGTTATTGCAAAAACATTGATGTAATTATAAATGAAGATAATTCAATTACCGTAACCGACGACGGCCGTGGTATCCCTGTTGATTGGCACGAAAAAGAACAGAAATCGGCTCTCGAAGTTGTTCTTACCGTGCTTCATGCCGGAGGTAAATTCGACAAAGGTTCGTACAAGGTTTCAGGTGGGTTGCACGGTGTTGGCGTTTCGTGCGTTAACGCACTTTCAATCTATCTCAAAGCTGAAATTCACCGCAATGGGAAAAGATGGGTTCAGGAATATTCTCAAGGTAAACCACTTGCCGATGTTAAAGAGGTTGGAGATTCGGACAGAAACGGAACAATCATCACATTCAGGCCCGACGACACAGTCTTCTTAACAACAGTATACAAATACGATATCCTGGCTATCAGGTTAAGAGAACTCGCGTTCCTAAATGCCGGGTTAAACCTTACACTTGTCGACCGCAGAGAGGTTGATGAAAATGGCGAGTTCAAAAAAGAAAATTTCTTCTCGAAAGAAGGGCTTAAAGAGTTTGTTGAATACGTTGACAACGCCCGCGAAAAACTGATCGACGAAACCATTCATATCCAAACGGAAAAGAACGATGTGCCGGTTGAAATTGCGTTGCACTACAACACCTCTTTCTCCGAAAATATCCACTCTTACGTAAACAATATCAACACAATAGAAGGAGGAACCCACTTAACAGGTTTCCGCCGTGGACTCACCCGTACACTGAAAGCTTATGCCGACAAATCGGGGATGCTCGACAAACTGAAAATCGAAATCAGTGGCGACGACTTCCGCGAAGGTTTGACCGCTGTTGTTTCGGTAAAAGTTCAGGAACCACAGTTCGAAGGCCAGACAAAAACAAAACTCGGCAACTCCGAAATCAGCGCATCGGTCGACCAGGCAGTTAGCGAAATGCTCTCGATATATTTGGAAGAACATCCAAAAGATGCAAAAGCTATTGTTGCAAAGGTTGTACTGGCTGCACAAGCCCGCCAAGCTGCTAAGAGAGCTCGCGAGTTAGTTCAGCGCAAGAACGTAATGTCGGGCGGTGGATTACCGGGCAAGTTAGCCGACTGTGCCGATAAAGATCCTGCTAATTGTGAAATATTCATGGTCGAAGGAGACTCGGCAGGTGGCACCGCAAAACAAGGTCGCGACCGTAAATTCCAGGCAATCCTCCCATTAAGGGGTAAGATTCTTAACGTTGAAAAAGCGTTGCCCCACCGTGTGTTCGACACCGAAGAAATCAGAAACATATTTACAGCACTGGGGGTTACGATTGGTACTGAAGATGATTCGAAAGAGCTAAATGTTTCGAAACTCCGTTACCACAAAATTGTGATCATGACCGATGCCGACGTGGACGGAAGCCACATTGCAACACTTATCATGACGCTCTTCTTCCGCTATATGCAACAACTAATTACAAATGGGCATCTTTATATTGCAACACCTCCGCTTTACCTCGTAAAAAAAGGCAAACGCGAAGAATATGCATGGACCGAACAACAACGGCTTCAACTAATTGAAGAAATTGGTGGCGGAAAAGATTCGGGCTTGCACGTGCAACGTTACAAAGGTCTTGGAGAAATGAACGCCGAACAGCTTTGGGACACAACCATGAACCCCGAATGCCGTACGCTAAGGCAGGTGACTATTGAAAATGCAGCCGAAGCCGACCATGTGTTCTCGATGCTTATGGGCGACGACGTTCCACCTCGCAGGCAATTCATTGAAGACAATGCAACTTATGCAAACATCGACGCATAATAAACTTTAGAAAAACAATTCTTAGATATAGAGCAGAACTGCATTGGTTAGTTCTGCTCTTTTTAATACCACAATTCCTGATGCAAATATGTGTTTTCTGCTCGTCGAGCAATGCTGTAAACCGAGTGTATTTTGAAGCAGCCACCCAACTTGGAAAATTAATTGGCGAAAATGGCCACAGTTTAATTTATGGCGGAGCAAACGTAGGTTTAATGGAACAAGTTGCCGTTTCGGTTAAGGAATGCAACGGATTTATCCTGGGTATCATTCCCTTAAAAATACATGAACATCAGCTCTCGTCGGAAAATGCAAACGAGATGATAATTACCAAAACGATGGATGAACGCAAAAGCCTGATGCGCGAAAAATCGGATGCATTTATTGCCCTTCCCGGCGGTTTTGGCACACTCGAAGAAATACTGGAAGTAATAACGCTGAAACAACTCGATTATCATCAAAAGCCAATTGTGTTCATCAACACCAACGGCTTCTTTAACGATCTCTTCGTCCAGTTTGAAAAATCGTACACCGAAACTTTTGCAAAAGAGAGCTACCGTAAACTGTACACGGTGGTTGATTCACCTGCCGAAGCAATAAGCTACATCGAAAACTACCGGCACGAAAACATTGAGAACAAGTGGTTCAAAGTTCCAGGTGGAAACAAATAA
>CAZRXT010000026.1:0-16442 GCA_964604035.1 uncultured Prolixibacteraceae bacterium
CGGGAGAAGATCACCCGGCCGCGCTTGGTGATTGTGAAGATGAAGATGCGTTTGTTTGGGAGCCTTGAGTTTTTTGCTTCGTTTTTGGATCAAGCCAAAATTGAAAATCAGCGGAGCTAAATGAAGAGCCCAGCCGGCTCGAGGCGAAAAGTAGATTCGCGGAGCTAAAAGTTGGAATCGAATTGGGCTAAAGTCAGCCTACTATGAGCTTTCATATAGTCCAATACCTGAAGGTAGTGGCAATTCAAAATCAACAGAAAAAATTATTTTGAACTCAATTTTGATATTTAGGTATGTTATCGTAGATTCAGCTCAGCGAAACAAAAATAGGTTCAAAGCATAAACGATTTTGCATGTGAGTTTCAAGAGAGATCTTAATCGTAAACAACTAAAACGGTTCATTTTGATGCATTTAAAAGAAATAAAAAGAAGCTGCAAGTTACTACTTTCGCTAGTTGTGCTTGTTTTCATTGCCGTAGGTTGTTCAAAGAAACTTCCGAAGGAAGAAGCCGAAAAACAATTGAAAGCATTCGATAATGAGCTGATTATATTATACGATCAGATTTCGAAAAGTGAAGGAGTCAGGATCTTAAACCAACTTCTCTCCATCGACAGTTTACCTGTCCCGCTTATGAATTTGGTTCAAAGCAATGTTTCGACCTCCTCATTATTCCGCTTTGAAGAACACACTGGTTTTTATACTGTTGAAAACAAAACTGCAACGAGGAAATCGCCTTCTGACTCCATCATTGTTGAATTCCCTTTCTGGTTTAAAAGTGATTCGGTTGCTTATTTAGAACTCTCGCAATACACCGAGAAATTGACACGATGGGGAAGCTTAATGCCCACCAGCCTTAATCTTAAATTGAAAGCATCGGGGGTAACCTTGGTCGAAATGAATTTAAGTGGTGAGGTTAAACACGACATCCCCACAAAAATGGACATGGAAATTAAGATGGATAATTACCTGATGAAATCGAAGCTACGATCGATATTAAACAAACGAAAAGCCAGGTTTTATATCGACCTCGAAGTTAGTAAAGCAGGCAAGAATATTGTTTCCCTTGATGCATTTCTGCGCCATAATGTAACCAACCCTGACCAAGCTATTCTTGAAAAAACAAAGGTAAAATGGCACACCTTTCCGCTCGATGTTCATATTCTGGTCGACAACAAATCGTTCAACCCGGCAACCAATAATTTTATCGAAGAGTTTAACCAGCATACAACCATTCAGGTTAAATCTCAAATAAACGGGGCACTTTTAGGTAAAGTTGAGTTGAAAGACCGACAAGGATTGGGGAAACTCAACTATGCAATGACCTTTAACGATGGGACTTTCGCATTTTTAGAAGAGTTTATGCTGGCCAATAAATACCTTATGAATGCCCGGTATCCCGATGTTCCTGTTTCAAGAAAATAATTCAAAAACGGGCCCTTCCAATATGGGTTGCTGTATTGTCGAATGCTGGATGGGCAATCATATCGTTTGAATAAACAAAAAATCCCTTGTTGGCATCAATATCGATTGAAGTAGCATAATATACGGCTTGCCATATTAATAAGGTGCAGTTCCAAACAGAGTTATCGGCCCAACCATAACGTGACGAGTCGTTCGGAATGGAATCATTTTCAAACCGTTTCATGGCATTCCAGCAATAATCGTCACCAAGTTGTGCCCGCGAAAAATCAACAATCTTATCGATCTGTTCTTGGGGAATATTCAAACGCAAGCGATACCTTAACCCTTTTCTTTTTGAACTAAAGCTATCGGAACGAAGTCCGGCAAATTCATGATCGACCAAGCCCTTAATTTCCCTGAGTTGGAATTGGGGATGAATGTGCAGCCCTGTAAGTTCAATAATAGTTACATTCGACAGCAGTGTGTCGATGTTTTCGTGGGCAAAACCTTCAGTAACCAGTGCAGCATGTCCAAATAAAATTCCCGCACCCAGTTCGGTTGTTTCGGGCATATAATTCCCGTTCGAAATAACAAGTATGTCACCCTTTCTCAGCTCGTTAATTCCTTCGGCACACCAATTAGGATCGGTCAATAAAGAGGGATCGAAAAAATGACGGGTTACGCTCTCTTTTTTGTTGCAACCAACAATGAATAAGGCGCTGTACAACAAGTATAAACCAACTATTTTTCGAAAGGAGTAGTTCATTAAACCATGTTTTGTTCCTATCAAAAATAGAACTTAAATAGTAAAGTTCAACGGTTGACTAAGCATGAATTATTCCGTATATTTAATTCTTTCATTGAACGTTCAATAAATAAAAGATACGGCTATGAAACGAACATGTTTGCAGCAAAAATCGGGTGAACAGAACACAAGTGTCTCCTCCCGAAAAAACGGGTTGGGTTCTCCTAACAAGAATTCATCCGGAAGTCAGCATTTCGATCCGAAAGACATTCAGCAAGTTAAACGTAAAAAGGATATTATGAGGGTACTTGCTAGTGTTGTGCTATTTGCACTCATTATGTTTTCGTGCGACTTAATTCCCGAGAACATACTGCCTGATGATTGGTTGCCAGATAAAAAAGCCGCGACCTCGTTAACTACCGAGGACGCTAAAGTTGAAATGCGATCAGCCAATCAGGATTTGACAACGCAAAAGGAAGAAATATCGAAATCGACAGGTTTTAGCGCACTCCTTTACCTAATGGAGTTGATGGAGATGGAAGATGATTATGAATTGAAGTCGGCCAAACTCAATACTTCTGTATACAAAAAGAGACTTTCTTATTCCAACGTGTTCAACTACTTCAGGGATAAAAACTCTTTAAAATCGGTTACTGTTTTAGAAGAAGAAGGCATGTACGGAGTTTATAAATTCAACTTCAATACTTCTTCATTCGATTTAATTGAAGAAAGCAGCACCAAACTGCAATACATTTATCCGTCGGACGATGCAGCACTGTGCAGCAAAAACAATAATGCCGACCTTTTGGTCAACAATCTTGAATTCACCGAAGTAACCTCTTACGAAGATGTTTACGATTATTCAACCAACAGCTATGTAAAAGAAGAAACAACAGAATCGCTTCCGGTTGAAGCAAAAATTACATTGAAAATTGACGGCAAAGTTGAACTCACATCAAATTTCAGTGCATCATACAGTAAAGGGGGAATGCCAGTTTCGATGGAATGTGACATGAAATCGGGCGATTACAGTATGTCGGTTGTTCAAAAAGAGAAAACTACGGGGTCAAATGCAAAAGTAAAATTTATTGAAGGTGGTGAAACATTGATAGATTCGGATGTGAACATCACTTATAACTCCGATAAAAGTGCGGTAAAAAAGTACGAAGGATTTGTAATCGTATCTCCTTTGAAATTTGAAGGAACGGTAAATGCCGAAGCCATTGAAAAGCATACTGAAGAATATCAGGAATCAGGTACTGAGCCTGATTTAGATTTTCTGAATAAGCAACTCGACGTTGAAGTTTTCCAATATGAAGATAATGCCAAGATAGGCTATCTGGCTTATTATATGTATTACGATGCTGAAGAAGGCGAATCGGTGCCTGCACTGGCCATAGTTTATGAAGATGGAACCTATGAGTGGCTTGATGAAGTAATTACTGTAGCTGAACTATAAACATCAGAAAAATTACAAAAAAGAAAAGCACTTCATTTGAGGTGCTTTTCTTTTTTGTATCTATTATTGAAATGTATTTGTGCAATATAAAGATCGAATAAGTTGATTTTCAATTTGAAAGTAAACTATTCGTGCGAACCTTTCAAACCTAAAACATCTTCGTGCGATTTGTATTCAATTCCCGATTTCACTTCAATAATCTCAAGGAAAGAAGCCATACCCCTAATGCCGTAACTACTACCTACGTATACAATTTTGTCGTCCAGTTTCAAACTGCCGTCTTCAACAAGGCTTTCCAAAGCAACCTTAATGGTTTTATCCCTGTTTTTGCATGGTTTAATTACCGAAGGGAAAACACCATACGAGAGCGCAAGTTCGCGCATAACCCTTGGCCGGTAACACTTTGCGTAAACAGGCATTTCGCCCCTGAATGCTGATATGTGGCGGGCATTGTGCCCCGAAAGCGTGTCGGTTACAACAGCGGTGGTGTTCATTTCTTTTACCGCCCTGATGGCTATTTCGGCAAGGAACGAAGAGGTGTCGTTGTTTATTGGTGGTACAATATCGTTTCTGCGGTCTTTATTCTTTTCTATTTCGAGAGCAACATTAGTCATAACCTTTACGGCTTCAACGCCATATTTACCATAAGCAGTTTCGCCACTAAGCATAATTGCATCGCAACGATTGTACACAGCATTTGCGATATCGCTAACCTCTGCACGAGTGGGGCGGGGGTGTTCAATCATGGTGTGCAGCATTTGGGTTGCCATAATTACAGGACGTTTCCGTTCGGTGCACTTTTTAGTCAGCATACGCGAAATCGAAGGGATTTTTTCGGCGGCAATTTCAATCCCAAGGTCGCCACGTGCAATCATTACACCATAAGCAACATCAAGAATTTCATCAATGTTGTCAACACCTTCCTGATTTTCAATCTTGGCAATAATTTTAATCGGACTATTGTGCTCGTCGAGTATCTTTTGAATATCAAGGACATCTTGTTTACACCTTACAAAGGAGTGTGCTATAAATTCAATCCTGTTTTCGATGGCAAAAAGAATAAAATCGATGTCTTTTTCGCTCAGCGACGGAAGTTTAATGCTAACACCAGGAGTATTGATGCTCTTCTTGTTTTTGATAACGCCACTGTTTGTTGCTTCGGTATAAAGGAAATCGTTGTCTTTGCTTTTAACTTCAAGTTCAATTTCCCCATCGTCGATAAGTACCTTTGAACCAACAGGTACATCGTTTACAAAGCCGGTGTAGTTTACACACAAGCAATCTTTCTGGGTTAGGTCGCCTGTAACTTTAATTTTAAGACCTTCAATAACTTGCAACTCGTTCTCTAGGTTTATTGTTCTGATTTCAGGGCCTTTAGTGTCAATTAGTAATGCAATTTTATCAGAAATAGATCGAACATTTTCCATGATTTTTGTAGCACCTTCGCGTGAGAAGTGTGCAGTGTTCATTCTTACAACATTTACACCTTCGTTGTGCAATGCCTGTAAGTACTCAATGTCGCACATTTTGTCTGATATAGTTGCTACAATTTTTGTTTTTTTCATTATCTATATAATTAAATCGTAATCAGTTTTGTTTCTTAAAGTATAATTATTTGTGCTTTGCCTTTACAAAGTGTCATTTTTTTTGATCTGCAAAAATAGCTTTTTTGAATTCGGTATATGATTACCGGCTCATTTGTATCCATGAATTAACACTATATTTAAACTCTTAACACAATAAATTGTTAATTATTTCGAATAAAAAATTAATCAGGAATGGAAGAACTTACATTAACAACACCTGCGTTGCTGTTTTCAGCAGTTTCGCTGATATTGCTTGCCTATACAAACCGCTTTCTTGGTTATGCGCAAGTGATCAGAAGTTTATACGAAAAATTCAAGGTAAACCCCGATGCAGTTATGCTTGCCCAAATTAATAACCTTAGAAAAAGGCTTCACCTAACACGATCTATGCAAATAATTGGGGTACTGAGTCTTTTCTTCTGCGTAATTTCGATGTTCTTAATTTATGTCGATATGAATCTTTTAGCTAGCTGGGTTTTTGGCATCGGCTTACTTTTTCTTATAATCTCGTTAGGGATATCGGTTTACGAAATCCATATTTCGGTAAAAGCACTTGACCTGCACCTTAACGATATGGAAAAATTTTCGTGACACTAAGGGATTACAGCTGGCGAAACCTGCATTTTAGAAGCTAACTGCATTGTGAATTCAACACCCATAAACATCTCGGTTACACAAAAAGCCAGTTGCATAGCCACTCCTGCACCTTTTGCAGTAATAATATTTCCATCGAATTCAACATTTGACCCTGTGTGAAAAGCACCAATCAGCTCCTTTTCGTAACCAGGAAAGCAAGTTGCCCTTTTTCCATTCAGAATGTTGTTATGCCCTAAAACCAACGGTGCAGCACATATTGCACAAAGGTTTTTCCCCTGCTCATTAAATATTAATAGTTGTTTCCGCAACCCTTCGTGGGCATCAAGGTTTGAAGCTCCGGGCATACCTCCAGGAAGAAAAATCATCTGGGCATCGTCGAAGTTTGCTTCTTCAAATAGGTGATCTGCAATTACAGGGATATTATGAGAACCGGTTACCGTTTTGTTGCCTGTAACTGAAACTGTTTCAACAATGAAGCCTGCTCTACGCCAAATATCAACCGGAATGAGGGCTTCCATTTCTTCAAATCCGTTGGCTAGTTGTACCAATACTTTAATCATTTTATTTAGAGGTCTTAATGCGTATAAACTTATAGCGTTTTGTAAAGCAAAGATAAGCAAAATGTAATTTAACTGGCGATTACAAAAATTCATTCAATTCATATTTTCACAGCGGTCAATATTTTAACTCAACGTATAATTTGCATATTTGCATTTTAAACGGTGAGTTTAGAAAAAACAATTACTATTTTGTAAACCCTTCAGATATTGCCATATACTGAAAATTGTAAAAACAGGAAATGAAGTTAGAGGAGATTGTAAATTTACTTGAAGCAGATGTTGTTGTTGGAAATGTTGGCGGAGAGGTTGTTGAAACGGGCTTTTGTTCCGATTTGATGAGCGATGTGTTAACCCTCGATACCGACAGGATGTTGCTTATTACAGGAACTGCAAATGTTCAGACCATTCGTACCGCTGAAATGGCCGACATTCGTTCAATTTTGCTTGTCCGAAATAAAAAGGCAACAAATGATATGCTTAAATTGGCCGAAGAGTCGGGTATTGTTATTCTGCAAACCCCATTCTCATCCTTTCGTAGCTGCGGAATTTTATACACATCAGGTTTAAAACCAGTATATTAATATGATTAAACTCAGATACGAAATAGAAGGCGGTAATTTTAACCGTGCAGGCCACGCTTCAAGCGAGGTAAAAAAGGTTTTAAAACAGCTCAACATCGATCAGAGATTAATTAAGAAAATTGTTGTGGCTCTTTATGAGGCCGAAGTTAATATTGTTGCCCATGCCACTAAGGGTACTATGGAAATTTATATTTCGGCAGATAAAGTTGATATGATCCTTCAGGATGTTGGTCCGGGTATCCCCGACGTTGAAGAAGCAATGAAAGAAGGATTCTCAACCGCATCGCAAAAAGTTAGAGAAATGGGCTTCGGTGCAGGAATGGGGCTGTCGAACATCAAAAGGAATACCGACGCTTTAACAATAGATACCGAAGTTGGAAAGGGTACTACATTGAAAATGACCAAATATTTTGCAAATGTCGAGTAATGAAATTTTTTATCATTCGTTAGTTATCGACAATGACAAGTGCATTAGGTGTACTCATTGCGTAAAAGAGTGCCCAACAGAGGCAATCAGAATTGTTAACGGGAAAGTAATTATTCGCGAAGAACGCTGTGTTGACTGCGGCGAATGCATGCGCGTATGCCCGCAAAAAGCAATCTTCGTTGAACACGACGACCTCGAAATGTTGAAAGAGTACCCGTACAGAGTTGTACTGTTCCCGTCTGTGTTTTTAGGGCAATTTCCCGAGTGGGTAACCGAAGACAAAATATACGCTTCGTTACTTGATATTGGTTTTACACACGCTTATGAGGTTGAACAACCAATTGAAATCCTTAAAAATCAAATTCGGAAAGAGATCAAAGCGAATCAATCAGGGTATCCGCTAATGTCATCATTTTGCCCTGCAATTGTGCGTTTAATTCGAATAAAGTACCCATCGCTTTCGCCATACATTATAAAGGTTAAAGCACCACAAGATCTGGTAGCCAACTATGTTCTCAAAATTTTTGCAGAACAGGGAATTGACCCTTCTGAGGTAGGCATTTTCTATGTTACACCTTGCGCTGCAAAAATTACGGCAGTAAAAAGTCCGTTAGGCGAAGAGCAATCGATTATTACTGGGGTTATCAACTCCAAACAATTATTTAATAAAGTAATGAGCGTTGCCGATAAAGTTCGGCCAACAGACAGTACCTCACTTCGAAAAGAACTCACCAAAGAGGGCATACAGTGGAGCCTCACACATGGCGAAACTTGGTGGCAAACATCAAAGACAATTGCTGTCGACGGAATTCATAATACGATGAAAATACTCGAAAGGCTAGAAAACGAAGATCTTCCCGATATTGATTTTCTTGAACTAAGAGCCTGTGACCGTAGCTGTGCCGGAGGTATTTTGCTTTCACAAAACCGTTTTCTTACTGTTGAACGGCTAAAAAACAGAGCCAAAAGATACCCTTCTTCAGAAAAGAAAGCTCAGGCTGATAATGAGAATAAATTCGCCGATCTTGAAGGTAAAATGCAAATCGAAGAGATTCAGCCTCGCCCAATGTTAAGGTATGGAAGCGACATGTCGATGGCTATTGACCGTATGGAGAAGGCCCGTAACATCATGTGCCATCTTCCGGGCATTGATTGTGGTGCATGTGGCGCACCTACCTGTCAAGCTTTGGCTGAAGATATGGCCAACCATCAGGCCAAAATGTCGGACTGCATTTTTATTCAGCAGTTATGGCAAAATGATGGTAAAATATCGCCTGTAAGGGCTTTTGAGAGAATGGAAAAGAAATGGGGCGAAGGAAGATTTGACCCCGACTGTACTAAAAAAGGAGCAAAAAATGAAGGTTTCTGATTTAATTGATCAACTTGGATTAACTGTTTATGCCGGTTCTGATAATTTGGATAAAGAAATTACGGGCGGCTATGTGTCAGATTTATTGAGCGATGTAATGGGCAATAGTAAAGAAGGGAATATCTGGATTACCCTTCAAAACCATTTGAATGTGGTGGCTGTTGCTTCGCTAAAAGAATTGTCGTGTATTATTTTGGTGAAAGGTATTGTACCTGCCGAAGATGTAATTGAAAAAGCCAACAGCGAAGAGATTGCTGTTCTTGGAAGTAGTGAAAATACGTTCGAACTATCGGGCAAAATCTATCAACTGCTGAAATAAATGCGCGAATTTAAGGCCGATATGCACATTCATACGGTTCTTTCTCCTTGCGGAAGCTTGGAAATGAGCCCGAAAATCATTGTGAAATCTGCCTTGGATGCTGGTTTAGATATTATTGCAATTACCGATCACAATTCAACAAAACAGTCGCGGATTATTAAGCAACTTGCCGAAGAAGAAGGACTAATGGTGATTTGTGGTGCAGAAATAAATTCGATGGAAGAAGTTCATTGTATTGCTTTGTTTGAGCACGACAATGAACTTTTTCAATTTCAGGAATACCTTGATCAGCATTTAATCCCTATAAAAAATGACCCAAGCTTTTTTGGCTTCCAAGTTGTAGTCGACGAAGATGAAATGATTCTTGAAGAAGAAGAGAGGTTGTTAATTAATGCTCTCGATGTTGATGTTATTAGCATTGAAAAGCAGGTGCACCAATTGAATGGCCTGTTTATTCCTGCCCATATCGACCGTTCTTTTAATGGAATTCTTAGTCAGTTAGGTTTTATTCCCGAAAAACTTAAAATTGATGCGGTTGAATTATCACAACATGCAAAAATCAGTAGTTGGATTGGAAGCAATAAAATACCTCAGGGAACAACAATAATTCAAAGTTCGGATGCCCACCAACCCGAAATGATAGGGAAAGCTTTTACAACACTAAAAATGGAAACAGCTTCTTTCAGCGAAATCAGACTTGCTTTACTTGGACAGAAGGGCAGGATCGTGTCTTACAAAAACAAAACCTGAGAATTCATTATTTATCAACCTGTTGTACTGAATTTCAAAATATCGAAACCTGAGCAAGAATGTTATGTTTGTTTTGGCGAGCTTAGATTGATACATCTGCGGAAACAAAAACTTTCTTTATTCACTTCCTTTCGTAATATTCAGGTTTTTATTTTTCCCAAAAATACCCACTGAATATTTTTCTGATTTGCTTATCGATCACTTTTCGGTCAAGTGGTTCTTTGTCCTGAAAATAAGAGCTGCGGAAAAATGCAACATTATTATCTTTCGCATCGACAATCATAACCTGTATTGCAGAATTTGCAGCAACGGGAGTTTCAATATACATTCCCATTGTTAGAATTCCAATTAGTAAGCCTTTCGCAACTTGCAATCCATAGTTGTATTTAGCACGGGTAAACCCTGTCGACATCGTAATCAATCCAAAACGCTTACCATTGGCTTCAAGTAAAGAATCAATTACGGGAGTCAATTGCGGTGTTGACTTTTCTTTTTGTAACCTAGAAAGATAAAATAAGTAATCAATCTCCTTCTCAAGCGTATCCTTCAGAAATATGTCGGTAATAGTAATGTTGTTGGTTATTGGGATGATATCTTTATAACTGTTCAGCACTTCTGAAATCAGGTTTTTCGACACAAGAGATAGCGAGTCGCTGTATGTTTGGCTGTTTCCTTTTTCAATAAATTGAATGTTTGAAATTGGTTCGAACCGCTGAATATCGCTTATTTCGCTGCTCATAACCGACGAAACAAGTAATTTGTTTGTTGTGCATGAGTAAAGAAAGATTACAGAAAAGAAAAGTACAAACAGTTTTAGATATCTCATTTTAAATATTGATATTGAATGAATTAGATGCTAGTTTCAAATCGTTTTAAAAACTCTTTTATAGCTTGTATGTCGTGCGAAGAATTATCTTGTATGGTCATGTGTCCCGCATTCGGAGCAATTGAGTATTGAGAGTCAGGAACCAAACTACTAAAATGTTGTATCGTAGAAGGTCGGGCTTCGTCATACTCCCCACCAATAAATAAAGTAGGGACTTCTATTTCCGAAAGCTTGTCAATTCTGTCGTAGCCATTAAGCGTACCGGTGCAACTAAATTCGCTTGCACCCCACATGTATTGGTATATTTCAGCATTCATGTTCGAAAATGTGTTCTGCAAATCTTCACTTAAGGGATGTTTTCTGGATAAAAAATTGTCGTAGAATACCTGCATTGCCTGCTGATACTCGTCAGATCCGTAATCATGTTGCTCTTCGCATCGATTTATTGTATGTTGAATCTCTTCGGGCAAAAGAGCAATCAGTTGCTTTGCATCGTCAATCCATTGTTTGGTACTCAAACACGGACTGCTAAAAATCAAAGCACTAACCATCTCAGGGTGTCTAAGATAGAATTCGATTGCCATAACAGCTCCCCACGATGAACTGTAAAGACAAAACTTATTGAGATTCAATTGTTCGCATAACTTTTCAACCTGAATGATATGGTTTTCAATTGTCATTAACGATTTATCGAGTTCCCTGTCTGATCGTCCACAGCCAAGTTGATCGAAGAAAATAACTTGACGATCGACAGACAAGGCCGCCAACGGATTTAAGTAATAACTTGGAGCACCAGGGCCTCCGTGTAGTAGTAAAAGTGGCATTTTATCGGCTTCGCCCACAATCTTATACCATATTTCACCACCCGTTACACTAATATGGCCCTCATTCAAAAATGGTGTAGATTCCAAGGAAATATTCATATTTAACAAGTTAAAATGATAGTGCTAAATTATAAAAAACATCAAACGATTTAGACATTCTTTTAACAAGAAAGGCTATCCGAAAAGATAGCCTCATATATTATAAATGTCGTTGTGTATTTAGAATTCGACCAAAATCTTCATCACCTTGGCAGGGGCAGCAGCCCATTCAGCAACTGCACGCTGAGCATCTTCGGGTTTTATTACACTTGTAATCATTTCGGCAATAGGAAATTTACCTTTTTTCAGATAATTACTTACTGACTCAAAATCAGAAGGAGTTGCGTTGCGAGATCCCATGATATCAATCTCTTTTTTCACCCACAAACCAGTTGTAAAACTCACATCGTTTTTAGCATATCCAATGCAAACCACACGGGCAGCAAAAGCAGCCTCTTCAAGAGCCGATTTGTATGTAATTGGATTACCGGCAGCTTCAATTACCACGTCGGGTCCATTACCGTTAGTAATTTTCACCAACTCTTCGTGCAAATCAGTAGTTTTAGAATTGATACAGTATGTTGCTCCAATTTTTTTTGCTAAATCCAGTTTATCATCATCGACATCAACCGCAATTACTTTAGCACCACGCAACGCAGCCCTAATAATTGCTCCAGCGCCAATCATTCCGCAACCAAATACCATTACCGTATCAATGTCGGTAACACGTCCTCTGTCAATTGCATGAAAACCAACAGTCAAGGGTTCTACCATTGCCAGTTCTTTAGATGAAAGTTTATTGTCGACAATCAGTTTTTGCCAAGGAACGGCAATATATTCCTGCATCGCACCATTACGCTGAACTCCAAGAGTTTCGTTATATTGGCAAGCATTGAAGCGCCCTTTTTTACATGCAGAACATTGTCCGCAGTTGGTGTAAGGAACAACTGTAACTGTTTGTCCAGGGGTGAAATTTGCTGGAACTTCTTCACCTGTAGACACAATCACTGCTGATATTTCGTGACCCGGAACACGGGGAAATTCGACCATTGCATTTTTGCCTAAAAAGGTGCTCAGGTCAGAACCACAAAACCCTACATATTTGATTTTCAAAAGAACTTCGTTTTTGCCAACTACGGGTTCATCGCGATCGACAACTTGAATGTTTTCCTGTGAAATAATTTGTATTGCTTTCATTCGTATATTAATATTATAAGTTATAAATATTGATGGCATTATTGCCCAATATCTTAGCTTGTTCAGTTTCCGAAAATTTTGAAATGTTTTTTTTGACCAGCGTAATCCAATCATTATAAGAAGTTGCAACAAGGCAAACAGGCCAGTCGGAACCAAACAACAACCGATCGGGGCCAAAGGCTTCAACAACAACATCAAAATAGGGTTGAAGTTGTTCGGGTGTCCATTGTTTGAAGTCGGCCTCAGTAACCATGCCCGAAATTTTGCAGCTCACGTTTTCGCGTTTTGCCAGTTCCATGATGTTCTCTCTCCAAGGCGATATTTGATTTGTGGCAATCAGTGGCTTTGCAATATGATCGAGAACGAAAGGTTGATTAGGGTGCATATCTACGAATTTGATTGTATTTGGCAGCTGCCTTTCAACAATCAGTATGTCGTAAACCAGTGAATATTTCTTCAGTAAAGATATGCCGCAGTTAAAATCTTTGCGAAGGATAAATTCTGAATCTGCCTCTCCCTGAACAACATGACGGACAGCTTTTAACTTCACATTTGCCGAATATTTTTCCAAATAGTCTTCAATATCTTGTTGAATTAGTGGAATCCACCCAACAATCCCTTTCATGAAATCATTCTGTTGAGCTAACTGCAGAAGCCAGTCTGTCTCCTCAATCAGCTGTCGAGCCTGAACCGTAACAACCCCATCAACACCAGCTCCGGAAATAGTTTCCTTTAGGTTTTCGGGGAGAAAATCGGCACGGATAACCCGCATCGAATCATCAATCCAGTCGTATTCTGCCTGATTATAATGCCAATAATGATGATGTGAATCAATGACCATTCTATAGATATTTAAAGTGTTCGCCAACTATTTTTTGTTGCTTCAACTCATCCCAAAAATCAGAAGGTAGTTCTGCGTCAAGTATTTCTACATTACGGTTAATGCGCGATGGTTTACTCGGATTCAAAGCCACAGCTGTTACTTGCGGCATAGCCATGGCAAACTTCAAACAGGCATCGCCTGGAATCACCTTGAATTGATCACAAATAGCAAAAAATGTTTCGCGCCATTTCAAAAGTTTCTGGTCTTCAACCGAACTTGGATCAATTTTCCGGTAATCAAAAAATTCGCCCCCGGTCAAAAATCCGGCATTGAAAATAGCCGAGTTGATTATGCCAACTCCATCGTTAGAAATCCGTTCAATGAAATCGACAATTTCAACCGGATGGTGGTAGATGGTTAGTTTATTCGCGAACATGACCCAGTCGAATTTTACGAGTTCATACAACTCTTTAATAACTGTCCAGTCTTTTGACCCAATGCCTACGGCTTTGACTTCGCCTTTTGCTTTTAGCTCTAATAGTGCAATGTAGGCACCAAGAATATCGTTGATCCGTCTGTCGCGGTCATCCTTATCAGATGCAGCCATCAGATATTCATCAGGATCGTGAACCGAGACTACTTGCGGTTTAAAATATCCGCCCAGTAGGTCACAGCCTTGCTCCCAACATTCCATGATCCCGGCATAACTGATACGTTGTTCTGCATCGTATTTCAAATTGACCCATGCGCCTGGTTCAAATGTTGGTTCAGGAGTAGTTAGAGGTATCCGATACCATCCTAATTTATTGCTGATAATGATATCGTCTTTGTTAATACCCAGCTCATTCAATCCTTCGCCAATAACCTCAAGAGCCAAACCTGCTCCATATTTACCGGCAGAATCAATCATTGGGGTCGACTTCGATACTTCAAACCATTTTTTCATGATTTCGAGCTTCATTTCGGGTTCAAGTTCCTGATATAGGTTTCCCATGAAACTGGTACCATAAATGATTGGCGGAACCATGAGCCCGGTCTTCCCCAGAGGCCGACAGTATTCTGTTTGTTGCTTTTTATTCATCTAAATTACAAATATTTACATTTTATAAATACGTTCCATAAGTTGCCATTTTTCATCGACAGTTGCTTCGGCTGAAGTTTGTTGAAATGCTGAAACGTATGCTTCCCATTCGCTTTGTCTGGGTTTTGTTGCCAACTCGGACATGGCACTATCGTGATCAAAATCAGGAACGGTATCCATAATCATAAAGAGCTGATTGCCCAATAAATAGATTTCCATGTCGATGATTCCAACTTCGCGCATACCTTGGGTAATCTCGGGCCAAGCAGCTCCTGGAGCATGTACTTTTTTATATGCTTCAATTAACTGGGCATCGTTTTTCAACGACAATGTCTTACAGTATCTTTTATAATTCATTTTAGTACCATTAATGAGAAATAACAACTTTTTCATCTTTGTCAAAGACTACAGGCCCACTTGGTTTTGCTCCTAACAATGAATAATAGCAGATGTAGATGTAGGCAACAATTGGAACACACATCGACAATGCAAGGCTTGATTTATCAGCTATAAAACCCATAACCGGAGTACAAACAGCACCACCAACAATTGCCATAATTATAAATGAGCCTCCCAGTTTTGTATCTGAGCCAAGACCTTTAACCGCAAGGGCAAAAATAGTTGGGAACATTAGAGACATGAAAAAACTGGTTACAATAAGAGACCATCCGCCAATTCCGCCAGGGAAAAAGATGGCCACCGATACCAATAAAATATTGATGACGCTGTAAACTGCCATTAATTTTGATGCAGGAATTTTTTTCATTAAAGCAGTGGAAATAAAACGGCCAAGTCCAAAGAGTGCCAGTGAAACAATTAAAAATGTTCCGGCCTCTTTTTCTGATTTTTGCATATAGTCTTTAATATATGGAATCATAAAACTCCATGTTCCAACTTGTGCCCCCACATAAAAAAACTGTGCAATAACGCCTTTCGTGAAGTGTGGAAACTTGAGCAGATGAGAAGCTTTACCGTGTTGTTGCACTTCGTCTTTTGTTGTACGGGAATGCTGTAATTCAGGGAATTTAGCTTTCCAAATAAGAAAAAAGAATAACAGCACAATTGACCCAATAAAAAGATAGGTTGGGCCTACCCGAGCAATTTCGCTTTGAAGATAAGTTTGATAAGTTCCTTCATTTTGCATTATTTGTATTTGTTCAGAAGAGTGTTCCGTGCCCGAGAAAATGAACAAAGTTCCGGCAACCACGCCAGTCATAGCACCAAGCGGATTGAACGATTGCGCCAAATTCAAACGCCGTTCCGATGATTCAGAAGGTCCCAGTACCGAAATGAATGAGTTTGCACCTGTTTCAAGAAAAGCCAAACCAGCAGCAATAATAAACAGTGCAAAGAGGAAAAAACCATAAATGCCCACAAGCGAGGCAGGATAAAACAAAAAGCTTCCAATGCTAAAAAGAAGCAACCCCGTAAGCAATCCTGTTTTATACCCAAACCGATCCATTACCTTGGCGGCAGGATAGGAGAGGAGGAAATAACCTGCATAGAAAGCAGATTGCACTAATCCGGCTTGCAATCGGTTAAGTTCAAAAGCTTTCATGAATTGAGGAATCAATACATCGTTTAAGTTGTTGGGCAATGCCCACAAATAAAATAGGGCTGAAACAAGAATAAATGTAAGCGTATAACCAGGGGTGATTAATGATTTCTTTGTTCCCATAATGCTATCTTTCTGTAAGTTTAGTTGGTTTAATTATTTCAAATACATATTGAAAGTAACAAAAATAGCTGATTGAAATTCTTAAAAAAATGCAGTATGAACCCGCAAAGCTTTGCGGAGACCAAAAAATGTTGAACAACACTTTAAAGATTTTCACTTTGCCTTTGTCTTTAGGTTAA
>CAZRXT010000027.1:0-1706 GCA_964604035.1 uncultured Prolixibacteraceae bacterium
AAAAAAGGTGTGTTGCAGATGGTCTTTCTGTGACGGTCAAAACTATTGCTTTTTTAAGGAAAGCATATTCATTTTAAAAGCATCTGATAGTACAGATGAAGCAAAAATAGATGTTTTTTTATGAATTTTTAACTTTGTTGACCTCTGAGATCGGATGGCGATTTGCCATAGAACTCTTTGAAACTACGCGTGAAATACGATTGAGAGCTGAATCCAACACTGTACGCAATTTCGCTAATGTTCAGTGTTCCTTCCGAAAGGAGGTTCAATGCTTTCTTGAGCCTGATTTGCCTTATGAATTCATTTGCAGTTAAGTCTGTCAATGCTTTAATTTTGCGGTAAACCTGGCTTCGGCTCAGGTTCATGTTTTGGGCAAGCAAGTCTACAGATAGATCTGTATTTTCAATGTTCGTTTCAATATAGTGGATTACTTTCTGCAGAAATTCTTCGTCGACCTTGTTTGTTGAAAATTCGCTTGGTATGATAATCGACTTCTGCGAGAAGGTTTTGTACATGTTGCTGCGTTTTTCGAGCGTGTTTTTTACAAGAACCTTCAAATAGCGCATGTTGAAAGGTTTTGGGATATAGGCATCGGCCCCGGTTTCAAGCCCAATTATTTGCTGTTCTATCTCAATTTTTGCTGTAAGAATAATGATTGGGATGTGGGAAGTTTCGATGTTGTTTTTCACCATCCGGCAAAGCTCAAGCCCATCAACCTCGGGCATCAAAATGTCGGAGATGATTATGTCGGGCAAGTTTTTCGATATAATTTCAAACCCGGTTTTTCCATTTCCGGCAGTATAAACTTTGTAGAATTTTGAGAACTCTTCCTCCAAGTATGAACGGATCTGAACATCGTCTTCAACAATTACCATTGAGTATTTCATCAGTTTGAAATCGTTGTTGTCGGGTTGAAGTTCTTGTAATGTTGATATTGCAGGAAGTGGTTCTTCAAGAATTACATTTTCGAGTCCGTTATATGCATTTGTGTTTGCAGGAATATTAAGCCTGAAACACGAGCCTGTTCCGTTTTCACTTTCAACACTCAGTTCGCCTTTGTGGATCTCTGAAAGCTCTTTGCTAAGTGCGAGCCCAATGCCGGTGCCGCCTTTGTTTAGTGCGGTTTTTCCTTGGTAGAATCGTTCGAATATTAAAGGTATCTGGTTTTTATCTAGCCCCATACCGCTATCTATTACTTCGATTGTTAATAATTCGGGCGATATTTTCTGACTAACCCTAATAAACACAAGACTATTTTCGGGCGAGAATTTAATGGCATTTGATAATAGGTTGTTGACGATTTTCTCGATCTTGTCGGTGTCGACATAAAACGATTCTTCGGTGTCGAGAGGTTCAAATATCAGGTCAATTTTCTTTTCTTCGGCTTTTAATCGGTGTAATTCAACGGTATGGTGAATAAGTTCGTTGATGTTTACCTTCGATAAGAAGAGTTCCATTTTGCTGTTGTCGAGTTTTCGGAGGTCGAGCAACTGGTTTACTAATTTCAAAAGCAGCCTTGAATTTTCTCCGGCATACCTTATTTTTTTCCTTGCGTCGTCGCTCAGGCTTGGCATTTCAAGAACTTCGTCTAAAGGCGAAATGATCATTGAAAGCGGGGTTCTGATTTCATGCGAAATGTTTGTAAAGAACTGTAACTTACGATCTTTCAGTTCTTGTATGTTCTGGTTTTGAGTGCGTTCGGCATT
>CAZRXT010000027.1:1806-15423 GCA_964604035.1 uncultured Prolixibacteraceae bacterium
TCTGGTTCAAACCCTTCGAGATAATATGCGTATTGATTCTGATTTGACTCGGTATAATTGAGTGCAATGAAGTCGATTGTAATAACCGATTGGTTATGGTTTAAAACAACATTTTCGGTCGAGGAGATATGCTTGTTTATGATTGATCCTTTTTCTCCAATTGAGACTGATTTGTTGAATAATCGGAAGTCGGAGAAATAGACGGCTGGAATGTTTTTATTCTCTTTCAGCTTATCGGGGTGGAATTTAATAAACCCGTTGCTGCCCCCAAAATAGACGTTCCCTTCGCGGTCAACAGTTGCCGACCCAAATAAAAACTCGCCTACATCTTGAAGAACTTTACTTCTGAATGCTTTAATTTCAAATGTTTCGGGGTTTAGAGAGGCAATTCCTAGGTTTGTCGATATCCACAATTTATTTTTTTTGTCGGAGATTATGCTTCGTATTGAATTCTCGGGGAGCCCTTCTTTCTCAGAAAAATGCCTGAATTTTCCTGTTTTTACATCAAACAGGTTCAAGCCACCGCCAATTGTTCCAATCCAAATCTGATGCTTAGAATCTTCAAACATGTCGACCACAAGGTTGTTGCTTAGCATTGTTGAGTCTGAAGAATTGCATTGGTAATGATGTATTTGTGGTTTTGAGTTGATGTCCGAAATAGCATAAAGCCCATCCATAGTACCAAGTAATATCTCGCCCGACGAAGCCTCAAGAATGCAGTGGATGTTCTCAATATCTAGAGTTGTATTTCCAGCATCGCGACCACTGAAATGGTAAATTTTGTCTTCCTGCGGAACGTAATAGTTTAGTCCGTGGCCAAATGTGCCTATCCAAATTTTGCCGCTTCGGTCTTTTAGAAAAGCGGTAATGTGTTCAATGTCAATCGGACTATCTTTGTCGAAACTAGTATTGTATTTCTTGAAAGATTTTGTTCTTCTGTCGAAAATATTAAGCCCCGAATCCCATGTCCCGAGCCAAACTTTATCATTACCATCGGGGAGCATGCACATTATTGTGTTCGAACTGATGCTGTTATTGCCCGGTTTTTTTGTGTAGTGTTCCGATTGGTTTGCGGCAATGTTGGCATAGGTTAAACCTCCCCCGTCGGTTCCGATGATCAGTTCATTGTTTACTGCCTTGAGTACTTTTATGATATTGCAGTTCAGGAAGTTCGACGTTGTAGGGTTCTGGTAGAAATGTTCGAACGGTAGTTTGTTCTCATCATAATAGCAAACGCCCTGGTTGTATGTTCCAATCCAAATTATGCCATCTTTCGATTGGCAAATATTGTAGATTGAATTACCCGAAACCGACTTAGGGTCGAATGGATCGTTCAGAAAATGTTCTGTGAAATTAGTTTTCGGATTATAAACAAACAATCCTCCGTTTTCAGTCCCAATCCAGATGTTTCCATTTTTATCGGGCATAAGACTAAGAACATCAAAAACAGGAATATAAGGGTAGAAATCTTCATAAAAAGGAACACGTTTGAACGATATTGCGCCTCCGTGTTCAACAACTTTGTGGAGCCCCATGCTACTTGTAGCAACCCAGATGTTTCCATCTTTATCTTCGGTTATAGCTCTGATGTAATTATTTGATAGTGAGTTCTGATTATTGTTGGTTTTGTAGAAATTCGAAACCTTTGAACCATTTTCGATAAGCGAAAGCCCGTTTTTTGTACCAACCCAAAGGCGCCCTTTTTTATCGAATTTTGTAGCATTCACCCAATTATCGCAGATTGAAAGCGATTTATTGTTTGCTTTTATCTGGGTGAGTTTTCCTTCGGTTGTATTTACTTTGAAAAGTCCATTGTCTATTGTTCCAATCCATACAATGCCATTTTCTCCGTTCTCGATCGAGAGTACAGTTCCAAAATTTGGGATCGATTCTCCTTTTACAAAGTAGTCGAGGTTGTGAAATTTGAATTGCTCCGGATCAAAAAGCGACAGTCCTTCATAAGTTCCAATCCAAAGAACTCCGTCGTTGCCAACTTGAATAGTGTTTATCAAATTGTTGGTAAGTGAAAGCGAATCATTGTCGCGATGAAAAAATGAAACGAGGTTTACCCCGTCGTAACGGTTAAGCCCGTTTCGGGTTCCAAACCACATGAACCCTTGTTTATCTTGATTAATTGCCAGAACATTTGAGTGGGGTAGGGGTTTTGTCATCCTGTCGAATGAATAACCAGATGAATAGACTTTCATTACGATTAGCATCGCCGAAAGGAATATGATGAGTGTTCTGAAATTATTCTTCATTCTGAATTGATCTTCGGTATTATAAAGACAACAAACTTATCAATTTTGAACAATCTTTTAGCAGCTTAACCCCTGAAATAGGAGTTGTTTTATTCAATTATGCCCATTTTTTTCATCAGGAAAGTTGCGTTCATTGTGTTGGTAACACCGGTTCGCAGTTTGTAGTCGAAATGCATTTCGTTGTTCGAAATTTCAATTTCAAAGCATTGGTTCTTAATTGCTTCTGGATGTTCATTTGCCATCTCGGTAAGTTTTAGATCGTGGGTGGCAATAATTGCAGACGCATTTTTCCCGATTAGCCGTTTTACTAACTTTTGCGACCCCTGAAGTTTGTCGACAGAGTTTGTGCCTTTCAGAATTTCATCAAGAATTATAAGCATTTTCCGGCCATTGCTAAGTTCGTCGAGGATGGCTTTTATCCGTTTTAACTCGGCAAAAAAGTACGATTCGTCGTCGAAAAGAGAGTCGGTGGTTCGCATGTTCGAGAAAACATCAACAGGAACAAATTCCATTGCGGTGGCACAAACAGGCATTCCTGTCATTCCCAAAACCATGTTTACGCCAACAGTGCGGAGGAACGTACTTTTGCCGGCCATGTTGGCGCCTGTTACAATTATTATTTGTTGGTTGCCGTCGATGTAAAAGCTGTTGTTTATCCTTTTTTCGGCATGAATAAGCGGATGCCCCATGTTGTCGGCTTTTAGTTTAAACTCTCCGATAACAGGTGTTGGATATATGTGGTCGGAATGGTTGAATGCATAGTTTGCCAATGAGTTGTGTGCGTCGAAGAATGCGATTGCCGAACTCCATATTCCGTAGTTTTCTTTGTTTTTATTGTGCCACTTAATTAGCAAAAATGAACACCAAATGTCCCAAAGGAAGACTGTGTTGAGTATGATTCCAACCAAGAAGTTGTTTCTGTTGTCGAATGCCGAAGTTATCTTCCTTAGTTTCGTAATTTCTTTCGAAGGAAGACCGCTGTTTTTGAGGTCGTTAATTATTGATCTGCCTTCATCCGATTTCCACTCATATTTTTCAATCAGGCCAAGTAAAAGGGCATATTTTGAAAGAATTTGTTCACGTTTGCCAAATTGCTCATAAACCGACTTAATGTTTTTGCGTTCGGTGACCCAAAATGAAAGTTGAAGCAAAGCCGCCAGAATAAACAGGGCCGAATTGCCCGAAATAATCCAGAAAATGATGGCCGCAATTGAGATGATGGGAAGAACGAATAGCAGAGGGGCAATAATTTTATGCATTTTGAGCTGAAACGACTCTTTCCCCCAGCAATTAAGCTTTTCGCTTTCGGCAGGGTTTTCGAGGTAAAGTTGCCCTTTAGCCGAGAAATCATGTCGCCAGTCAATGTCTAAGGCAAGTTCCTTTATCATCTCCTGGCGTTTCAAAATCGATGAAGGATCTTTCAGTGGATTTTGAAGAATAGAAGCAAGTTTCTTAGTCCCTTCGGCCGTAACGGTTCGGTTAAGAAATTGGAAAATTGAACCTTTCCCGAAAATATCTAGGTCGTATGAGTTAAAGTGATTGGGGTCAATAAATTCGCTGCCTGCATTGAATTGCGAAAAGTGGTGATCGATAGCAAGTAGCTCATTTTCATTTATTTTTTTCAGATTTTCAATGATGTTCTTTTGCTGTTTTACTTTCAAGTGCAATTTCACCAAAATAAGGAATGCAACAAGCGAAATGATTGTAATGGCAATTCCAAACCAATGATTTTCAGGATAAATTTTGAAAGGTGAAACTATAATAAGAAGGAAAGATACAAGCCTGGCTATGGCCAACCAATTTAGTCTCTTCTTTATTTTTAATAGGTTAGAATTTTCTTCGTCAATTCGGAGAGTGTAGATTTGCTTTAAATCGGAAGGCTGGTGTAAGGTGTTAAGCATAGTGTTTTAAAATAATTTTTGCGGCTATCAGTAGGGTGGACACAATAAATAGAAATGCGATTTCGATAGGGAAAATCTCTTTTTGCTTCCATGCACCCGCTTTTTTGATTGTCTTTTGCTGAAACCTCCAGTCGAAGAGAATAAGAAGTTTGTACATGCCCCATCCAATTAGAGCCCCAAGTGTTCCGCCACAAATTACATCGAGTGGATAATGAACGCCTACATAAATTCGCGAATAGCAGATAACTAATGACCATCCAAACAAGATTGCAAAAAGCTTACGGTTTCGCGATAAGAAGCCAAGTAAAAAGGTTAATGCAAATGAGTTGGCGGCATGGCCCGAAACAAAACCATACAAACCGCCCTGGCCGGCAGGGATATTTACCTTGCCTGTAAGCAATGGTTCTTGCGAAGGCCGTAACCGTTGCACCAGATCTTTAATGAGCCCCGAAAGTTGGTCGCTTAAAACAATTGTTAAAATGAAAAACAGCAGGATCCATATTCCCTGCTGTCTGTATTTTATGAAAATAACGACAAGAATTAAAATGTACAGAGGAAACCAAGTTTCCATACTGGTAAACAGTGTAAAGAAAGCATCGAAAAAAGGTGAATGCTTTCCGTTTAAACCCAAAAAAAGTTGAGTGTCTATATTGTTTAGCCAGTCGATCATGCTGTAAATTTTTAACTGTTCATCATTTGCCAAATTTTGTCTTTTAGCTCCGGAATGTTATAGCCGGTAATGGACGAAATGAAAATATGAGGGATTTTTTTGAATTCCTTACTAATTTCAGTCATCAGTTCATTGTCAAGTAAATCGGCTTTACAAATTGCCAGAAGTCGCTGTTTGTCGAGCAATTCCGGATTGTATTCTTCCAATTCGTTCAGTAAAATATTGTACTCTTTCAGATGGTCTTTGCTGTCGGCCGGAACCATAAATAGCAGCATTGAATTTCGTTCGATGTGGCGCAAAAAGCGCAGCCCCAAACCACGACCTTCGTGAGCGCCTTCAATAATTCCAGGAATATCGGCCATTACAAACGATTTATTATCGCGATAGCTAACAATTCCCAGATTCGGAACAAGCGTAGTGAAAGGATAATCGGCAATTTTAGGTTTTGCAGCTGAAACAACCGAAAGCAATGTCGATTTTCCGGCACTTGGAAATCCAACCAACCCAACATCGGCAAGTATTTTCAATTCCAGAATTCGCCAACCCTCTTCTAGGGGTTCGCCTGGTTGAGCAAAACGAGGAGTTTGAAGAGTAGCTGTTTTGAAATGAGCATTTCCCTGACCACCGCGGCCACCTTTCATTACCACCTTTTCTTCGCCATCTTCGGTAATTTCGCAAATTATTTCTTGGGTGTCGGCATCTCTTACAATTGTGCCAAGCGGAACTTCAAGAATAACATCATCTCCGTCGGCACCAAAGCTGCGTTGCCTACCTCCCGATTCGCCGTGGCCGGCAAACACGTGTCTTTTATATTTGAGGTGGATCAATGTCCACATCTGAGCATTTCCACGTAGGATTATGTGGCCACCACGACCGCCGTCGCCGCCGTCGGGCCCGCCCTTCATCATAGATTTTTCATGTCTCAGGTGAGTCGATCCCGGTCCGCCGTTCCCTGATTTTAAATACATTCTTACGTAATCAACAAAATTGGTCTCTGCCATACTATAATTAAAGAAATTTTTGCAAATGTAGCAAATGATTGAGATTCCTTAGTTTAAATTGTAAAAATCGGATTTGAAGTGCCTATAAAATAAGAAACCTTGCCGTGGGATGGCAAGGTTTTTAAAATTAACTACTTAAACTAACGTTTAAAAACTATCGCTTTTTGATACTTGGGCTAATGTTAATTACTTTTTCTTTTCGGTGCTTGTGCCTTTTGCTTTGCAACATTCACTTTTAGATTCTTTGCATTCCGCTTTTTTTGCGTCAGTACACTGTTTTGCACACTCTTTTTTCTGAGCTTCGGTGCAATTTCCTTTGTTTGCTTCCTTATTGGCGCAAGCAGCTTTCTTTGTGTCGTCTTTTTTCTCGTTGTTGTCTACAACTGTTATTGCTGTTCCGTTTGAACTTGCTACCGAAAATGTAGGAACGAAAAGTGCAATAGCGAAAAATAAGATCGTTGCGAATAAAATTTGTTTCTTCATGTGATATTTTTTTAATTGTTTATTAATCTTAACATGTCAAAAATACGTCGATCTGTTTATTCATTTTGTTATACCGATGTTATTGTCTGTTATTGTGTTGTTAATCGAGAATCTCTCTCTCGAAAAAAATCTAAATTTGTAGTGTTATGAAGAAAATTGACAGGCAAGGTTTTTTGGCAATTACCACGTTTATTGCATTGATTGTTTTAATGGTTATTCAAGTTAACTGGCTTTTTAATGCTGCCAGGCTCGAAGAGCAGAACTTCAATCAAACTGTGGCAAAGGCTTTAAACGAATCTCGCGAAGAGATTGGTAGTCGTGTGCCTGTTTGCAACAATATGAAAAACTACCTGTGTGGCCACCCTTGCCAAGCTACAGCAAAGAAGAAAACAATTGATGAAATCGACTCTATTATAAGGTCAAACCTCAATAATTATCAAATTGAGCTGGGTTATAAATTCGAAATTACCGATTCGGCTTATGTGGCTAAAGATTCGAAGCTTTTTGGTTCGCGTTGTTATTTGCAATCGCTAAATGGCTTGCTCGAGAAAGACGGAATTCAAATCAGGCTCGAATTTCCTGCCCGCAAACAGTTTCTTTTGGCTCAGATGAAGGGCTCTTTCCTGTTGGCAATTTTCTCGGTGCTGTTCGTTATGGTTTCGTTCATTGTTACTTTCCGAATGTTTAAGAAAGAACGGTTGATTGTGAAACAGACCTCCGATTTTATAAATAATATGGTTCACGAATTTCAGACCCCGCTTTCAAATATTCGTCTTGCGGCCAGCCTTATCAAGAAAAAAGAGGGAGTTATTAACGACGAAAAGGTGATGGAGTACACAACTGTTATTTTGAAAGAAAATCAGAAACTTGAGAACCATGTTGTGAATATTCTTAAAGTATCGTGTGGAAACGAAAACGATTGCTCTCTCGAAAGTGTAGATATTCACCAGGTTATTGTTGAAACAGGGGGCGAATTTAAAACCCGCCTCGATGCTTTGAACGGAAAGATCGAATATAACCTCGACGCAAAACACCACACTTTAAATGTTGCTGCTGACCATTTTGTGCTTATTTTTTCGAACCTGATAGATAATGCAATTAAGTATTCAGCTTCGGCTCCGCTGATAACAATTTCAACAATTAACCGGAGAAACTCAATTGAGATTGGTGTGAAAGACAATGGAATTGGCATTGAAACAAAAGACCTTTCAATGGTTTTCGAAAAATATTACCGTGTTTCGACTGGAAATGTGCACAACGTTAAAGGCTTTGGACTTGGACTAACTTACGTTAAGAAGTTAATAGAACAATATAAGGGAAAAATTGAAGTGCTGAGTTCGAAAAATTCAGGCACACTTTTTACAATAACTTTACCTCTCGAAAATGAAAAAAACTAAGATCTTATTGGTTGAAGACGATACCAGTCTCGGGTTTTTGCTTGTCGACTTTCTTGAGTCGAACGGGTTCGATGTGAAGCTTTACCGCGATGGCGAGTCGGGGCTTAATGCCTTTAAAACTGCCGATTTCGACTTTTGTATTTTCGATGTTATGCTTCCTGGTATCGATGGTTTTTCGCTTGCACAGCGTGTGCGGGCCGAGAATTCTTCCATTCCTATTGTTTTCCTTACTGCCCGTTCAATGAAGCAAGATAAGTTAAAGGGCTTCCATTTGGGTGTCGACGATTACATTACAAAACCTTTCGACGAAGACGAGTTGCTTTGCCGCATCAATGCAATAATGACCCGTTACAACATTCAGCCCGAAGAAAATGTCATTTCCGATCAGTTTGAAATTGGGAAATACCATTTCGATTATAAAAATCAACTGCTGAAATTGGGCGACGATTTGCGTAGGCTTACCCTGAAAGAAAACGAAGTACTAAGGCAGCTTTGCCTTTCGCCAAACGAAATTGTGAAGCGCGATAATATTTTGTTCTCGATTTGGGGCGATAACGACTATTTTAACGGGCGCAGTCTCGACGTGTTTATTGCCAAACTGCGTAAATACCTTAGTGGCGACCCCGATGTTCAAATTAACAACATCCCTAAAGTTGGCTATACACTGGAATGTGGCAACAAAAAATCCGATTGAAAACTCAATCGGATTTTTTTTATGCTGTAGTGGTTCAGATTACAAGCTTTTCACAACTTCTGTTAGGCGGTCGGCAATCTCTTCAATTGATCCAACACCTTTAATGCCATGAAATTTGTTCTGGGCGCTGTAATAATCGGTCAACGGGGCAGTCTTTTCATTGTAAACGTTGATGCGGTTTTCGATAATCGAAGCATCCTGATCGTCAGATCTGCCGGATGTTTTTCCTCGTTCTAGCAACCTGTTAATCAACTCTTGCTTGTCGACATCGAGAGCAAGCATTCCCGAAACAGGAGCGTTTCTACTATTTAAAAGAACGTCAAGAGCTTCGGCCTGGGCTACCGTGCGCGGAAATCCATCGAAAATAATTCCTTTAATTCCTTTGCTCTCTTCGAGTTTGGTTTCTATCATTCCGATCACAAGTTCGTCGGGTACTAACTCACCTTTGTCGATAAAACTTTTTGCTCTAATACCCAGTGCGGTTTCTGCTGCAATTTGGCTACGCAACAAATCACCTGTAGATATATGCATCAGGTTAAAGTTCTTGATAAGAAAGTCGGCTTGGGTTCCTTTTCCTGCCCCCGGAGGGCCAAAAAGTACAATGTTCAACATGATTAAAATGATTGGTTATTCTACAACTTTATAAATATCTTTAAGGTTCCTGCCTTTTCGGTTGTAATCGAGACCAAAACCAACAATAAAATCGTTCCCGATTTCAAGCCCTACATAGTCAATTGGCATTTTGTTCCCAAACTTCTCTGGTTTAAGTAACATTGTGGCAATCTTTACATCTTTAGGATTGTGCGATTTTAGCATCTCTTTTACCTCAACAATTGTAATCCCAGTGTCGATAATATCTTCAAGTACAACAAGTGTACGCCCTTCAACCGGTTCATTAAGGCCAATGAGTTCCTTAACATTGCCAGTGGTATCAGTTCCTTCGTACGAAGAAAGTTTAAGAAAGGTGATTTCAGAATTTTCGATGGTGATTTCCTGAAGAAGTTCAGCCGAAAACATAAAAGAACCGTTTAAAATGCAGATAAACAGTACGTCTTCGCCAGCCAATTCCGAATTGATTTTTGCAGCAATGTTATTAATTGCCGATTTAATCCTCGCATAAGGAATAAAAAGATCAAATTCTCGGTCGTCAAGTTTTACACGTTCCATCTATAAAATTTTAAGGTTGCAAAATAAAGTACAAATAACCGTCAAATATTTTAAATGAAAAACAATTTGCTACCAGAAAACGTAAACTTAAAATTGAAAGTTTCAAAATTTTGTATATTGCCACCATTGTGAAACGGAACAACTAATAAATAGATAAGAAGTGAAAGCATTGGTTAGTATTATAATGGGCAGCACAAGCGACTTGCCTGTTATGGAAAAAGCGGCGAAGATTCTCGATGAGTTTGAAATCCCATTCGAAATGAATGCCCTTTCGGCTCACCGCACTCCCGAAGAGGTTGAGAAATTTGCCAAGGGAGCTAAAGATCGTGGTGTGAAGGTGATTATTGCTGCGGCTGGTATGGCTGCTCACCTTTGTGGTGTAATTGCCTCAATGACTACTCTGCCTGTAATCGGCGTCCCAATTAGTGCAACCCTCGATGGCATGGATGCTTTGCTCGCAATTGTTCAGATGCCTCCGGGAATTCCTGTTGCAACTGTTGGTATCGATGCCGCTCAAAATGCAGGTATCCTTGCGGTACAAATGCTTGCCCTTAGCGATGATAAGCTTGCCGGGCAGTTGGTCGACTATAAAGAGTCGCTGAAACAGAAAATTGTGAAAGCAAACTCTGAGTTGGCTGAAATTAAATTTAAGTTTAAAACAAACTGAAAAATTTCTACATTTGGGAATAATAGAGCCTGGCAAAACATCAATTAGTAGCTATCAAGCATTCTTTGATAACAAAAATGATTGCATTTGAATAGCACTAATTTAAAGAAACTTACGTGTTAAGAGCTGTGGCCTTCAAAAAAAGGAATATGAATCGAAGCTATCACTTAGAAAGACCGGGAAGCTTCTCCCTTGGAAGGGAGAAGATCACCCGGCCGCACTTAGTGATAGCAAAGATGAAGATATCTTTTTTTGAGAGCCTTGACTTTTTTGCTTCGTTTTTTGGTCAAGCAAAAAATGAAGAGCCTAGCCGGCTTGAGGCGAAAAGTAATCTCGTTATCAACTTTTCATTATCAAACGCATGCTGTTTCTGTGATCAAAATGTTTTAACCGGAAAACAATTTTTCAAAATAATGATTTAGGTGTACTCAACTATTGAATACACCTTTTTTATTTCAGACTAAACATTGAATGGAAAGAAAATACATCATACTATTCCTCTCTTTTTTTGCCATAAGCATTACCGGTTTTTGCAGGAGCAATATATATCCTCTGGGTGGAAAAGCTACCGCCATGGGCAATGCGTTTGTGAGCCAGTTCGATGTTTCTTCTGCTTTTAATAATCAGGCGGGGTTGGCAAAAGTTGATGCTTTTTCGGCCGCGGTGTGTTATGAAAACAGGTTTTTGCTCAAAGAGATGGCTTTGCGTGGAGGGTTAGTTGTTTTGCCAACAAAAACGGGGAACTTTGCTCTCAGCTTTTCGGCATTTGGCCCTGTAAAATGGATGGAATCGCGCACTTCGTTGAGCTATGCAAAGCAACTTTCATCAAAACTTTCGGTTGGGCTACAATTTAATTACTTCAATTCGATATTGCCCGAAGACAACTCTTCAATTTCTTCTTTCGGTTTTGAACTGGGAGCTATTTATTTGATAGCCAAGAAAACTTATTTAGGAATTCATCTGGCTAATCCATATTCTTTGCCTCTGAAAACATACTCGTACAACGAAAAAATACCATGGGTAATTCGGGTTGGAGGCCATTCTCAGTTTAATGAGGTATTTAAACTTTCGTACGAAGTAGAGAAGGTTGAAAATATCGACCTGAAATTAAAATTTGGTGCTGAGTGGGAGGCAGTTCAACATCTTTTTTTAAGAATGGGACTAAACTCGGGCGACACAAAACTCTATGGCGGAATTGGTTATGCTTATAAAATTGTTCGAACAGATATTGCCTTTGAATATCACCAGTTACTTGGCGTTACACCTTCAATATCATTACTATTCAATCTGCGATGAGGAAAGAGATCTGCATAATATCGATATTGGTTTTTTTCTTGTGCCAGAAGCAATTCGCGCAGGAAATCAATACCGTTTCTAAAGAGCAGATTATTGAGCGCATTGCCGAATCGTATGCCGAGGAGTTGAGCGAAGAGACCGATATCTCGTCGGTTCTTAACGATTTGGAGTATTATTCGGAAAACCAACTGAACCTGAATATTGCCACTCGCGAACAGCTAGAGCGCTTGCATTTGCTTACTTCGTTCCAAATTGAAAGTCTGATAGCTTACAGGCAAAAGGTAGGGCAGATTTATTCTGTGTATGAATTGCTTGCCATTGAGGGTTTTAATGTTTCGCTTGCCGACGATCTTGGAAACTTTGTTGCTTTTGATGCTCCCGGCGAGGTGAAGAGAACCTACCTAAAGCAAGAGATTGATATGCGGGTGAGCCATCTGTTCGAAAAGGCCGAAGGATTTAAGGAAGATAACGCTGGTGAGAAAAACTTTTCGGGCATTCAACCTAAATTGTACCTGCGCTACCGTGCCGAAAAAGGTGAAAAGCTGCAAGCTGGCATCACAGCTGAAAATGATCCGGGCGAAGATTTCTTCAGTGGGAGCAACAAGTATGGGTTTGATTTTTACTCAGGATTTGTTAGCTGGAAAGGCAATAAAGCACTGAAAAATATTATTGTTGGCGATTTTCAGGCAAAGTTTGGGCAAGGGTTGACGTTGTGGTCGGGGTATGGCGGACGTAAATCTATCGAGGCAATAAGTATTAGAACACTGGGGCAGGGCATAAGGCCTTATTCTTCGGCCGAAGAGAACAGCTTTCTGCGTGGTGCTGCGGCCACGTTTAATCTTGGCGATTTCAATCTGACTACATTCTATTCGAACAAGAATGTTGATGCAAATGTTACACTGACCGATTCGGCCAACCGCCCGCTTGTGGTTTCATCGCTGCAAACATCAGGCTATCACCGCACCAACAATGAAATTGCCGATAGAGATGTGCTGAATGTTCAAACCGCCGCGACTAATGCCAATTATATGTACAAACAGTTTTCGGCAGGGGTTAGCGGTGTTTACCAAAAGTTTAATTTGCCTCTTGAACCCGATTTGGCTCTCTATAATCAGTTTTATTTCAGGGGAAAAGAAAATTATAATGTAAGTGCAAACTTTCTGTGGATACTTAAGCGCGCCAACTTCTTTGGCGAGGCTGCTGTAAGTAAATCGGGAGGGAAGGCTCTTCTTGTTGGTGTTGAGGCTCAACCTGTAAACGAGTTTGGTGTCAGTATTTTGTATCGCAATTATGCCAAAGATTTTCATTCTGTAGGGGGAAGTGCATTTTCCGAATCGGGCGAAGTGAGGAATGAAAAGGGACTTTATGCCGGGCTTTTTCTTCTGCCATTTCCAAAATTTAAAGTTACCGCGTATCTTGATCTTTACGAATCGCCGTGGCTGAAATATACGTCGTTGAGGCCGGTGAAAGGATCTGATTTTGTGGTACAAACTGATTATACACTATCAAGGAAAGTTTCAATGTACTTGCGGTTTAAAACTGAAAGTGTGAACCGAAACTCTTCGCTTTCGGCAACCATAAAAGACGATATCCCGGTCGAAAGCAATAAGTTGCGCTACAATTTGGAGTGGAAGCCAACAAAGTTCTTCAATGTTAGGTTCCGCACCGAATGGACAGGTTATTCGAAAGCCGATACAATGGCGCAGGGGTGGCTCTGCCTGGCCGACTTAATTGCAAAGTCGCCCGACGATCGTTTTGCGGCAACTTTCAGGGCATCTTATTTCGACACCGAAGATTACGATTCGCGGGTTTATGCCTTCGAGAACGATGTTCCTTATTCGTTTTACATTCCGGCCTTTTACCTTAATGGGTTTCGGTTTTATCTGAACCTGAAAGCAAAGGCTACCGAAAATCTTACATTCTATTTAAAGGCTTCACAAACAAGGTATATTGGTGATGTGCAATCAATTAGTTCGGGCGATTCAAAGATCGAAAGCAATCATCGAACCGATTTGAAGTTTCATGTCAGATACCAATTCTGAATTAATTCCAATTTCATTACATTTGCACCTCAAAAATT
>CAZRXT010000028.1:0-15167 GCA_964604035.1 uncultured Prolixibacteraceae bacterium
TTGAATAAATTGCCATATTAGTCCTCCGTTTTCTTTAAAAATTCGGCAAATGTACAAAATTTAGCAGAAGCTCCGAACCTTTTAGTTAACCCGCTGCAATTAATAAGAATCCTTTAAAATTAAAAGACGATTTAATCTGCATAGATTAATTAAAGAATCTTTCTCTTTGATCTCAAAGTTGGTCTTTTTTTATTATCGATCCAGAAATTTGAAAGCCACCTTGTCGAGGTGGCTTTTAATCTAATAATAACCCAGTCAATTAATTAAATAAACCTACTATTTAACTATTGATTTATTTTCAACATCTTATTGTATTAACTATAGCCTTAATGAAAGATTATTGCCATCAAATATATAAATATCTAACCGATTGACATCGTAAAATAAGATTTTGTATTGACAATTGCAAGGTGTGATGTCATTTTATTAATGATGAACGAGAATGCGACTGAGTTTAAACTGATCTTCGATTCATATCCTTATTATTACAATTCCCGGCCATGCCCTTTTCAAGTCAAATTCATGAGAAAGATCAAACATACAGAAGGTTAACACTGTTTTTTTTTGTTTGATGATAAAAAGAAAAAAGGTTCATCGAAACCGACAAACCTTTCTTTCTTTAACCTAAAACATCTATTATCTGACAATAATGGGCCAACCTTCGTTATCCCACACTAATTTCTTTGTAATTAAAATTGGCGTTCCTTTTTCACTCTTTAAATATCCATGACAAAGCAGATAATCGTTTCCTTTGAAAGTGTAAACAGAGTTATGGCCAACGCCATAAAACTTTTCATCGCCGGCTAAAAGTAATGTTCCTCCACCTTGCATTAAGTCAACTCCATTTTTATCGACATAAGGACCGATAACTGATTTTGAACGACCATAACGAACGTTGTAATTACTATTTTCGGCCCGGCAACACAAATCAAAAGAAACAAACAGATAGTAATAATCTCCTTTTCGGAAAATGAACGGAGCTTCGATTGCTGCATTTCCCGGATCAGTTTCGTCGAGAGAGGAATCACGTTCGCGAGAAGCAATAGTATGCCATTCCTGAGGTGTTGCTACCGAAAGAAGATCGTTGCTAAGCTTCACAATTTTCAATCCGCCCCAGAAAGAGCCAAAAGATAGCCAGGGAGTTCCATTTTCATCGAAGATAAGATTCGGATCTATTGCATTCCAGTTGTCGCGCCCTGGTACTGACTCAATTAACTTGCCGTGATCTTCCCAACGGTATGCAGGGTTATTGCGATCGAGCGTTAAATTAGTTGCAACGCCAATACACGAACGATTACTTGCAAACGACGATATTGAATAGTAGAGGTAATATTTCCCATTATGAAATGAAATATCGGGAGCCCAAATATTACCGTCGAACTTTGGCACTTCAGTTTTAGCCCATTCGGGCGAACTAGGAAATACCGGCCCCATGTATTGCCAACTCTCCAAATCGGTTGATCTCAGATTTGCAATTCCAACTCCGGTATTGAAAATATAATAAGCTCCATCGGCTTCAATTGCAACAGGATCGTGCACAATTGTATGATTGCTTTGTGCTAACAAACACAAAGGGAACAACCATATTAAACTGAATATTCCTGATATTTTTTTCATTTTCTAAAATTTTAATTTTCTTGGCTTAGAACAATCGGTATCATAGCACAAATCGGCATTAATGAAAATGCTATGAGTTGTATTCCAACGTATTATTTTGTCTTTTTGCCCCAATACGTTGCGTTCAGATTTTTCTCGGTTCCAGCATAAACAAAAGTTACACGTCTTGGGGTGGCTTCCCAATCGACTTCGCGTTCAACGCAAACAACGACGTTGCCCAATGTAAGTTGCTTTTTTGTTGCGTCGTAGCTCCAGTTCCCAGCCAAAGCCCCAGATAACGTTCCATCGGCTTTCAGAGTTAAGGATGAACCCTTACTTTGTTCGCCATAAGTGTATTTTAGGTTGATGTGCTCCCATGTTCCAACAAGCGAGTCTTTGGTTATTGCACCATAATCGGGTACGGCTGCGTAGCGTTCGGGCAATGCAATAGGCCAAAGGTTATCGGGTTCGTTTGGAGAGGCCGGACACCAAACAATTCGGCGCACGTGCCCCATCATAATGGCATTGGAGTATGCGTTGCCACCAACGTTTTTGGGTAAACGTGCCTGCGACATATAGAACCATTCGTTTGTATTCTCCTTTTGAAAGATGCAACAATGAGCAATCCCAACCCAACCGTTGCTAAGATTGAATTTGTAAGGGTGGGTTACAATCGGGTAGCAGTCACCACGTCCGTTGGTAAAGTTGCGCCCAGTAATGTCAAGATATGGACCTTCAATGTTAGTACTTCGCACAACCCGTGTGTTGTATGGAACATCGAGGCCATCGTAAGCCATAAACAAATAGTAGTAACCATCTTTGTAAATTACTTCGGGAGCTTCGCTGCCTTGCCAACGCGACGAGGCTGTGCGAGTGCCAACTCTTGCTCCATAGCGGGCTGTAAGCTCACTTGCACTGGCGGCGTAAGGTTCACCAAGAGTATTTAGAGGCTTACCTGTTGTTGCATCGACCTGCAATAGTGCGAAACCACTATGCCACGAGCCATGTATGAGGTAATGCTTCCCTTCGGGTGCTACGATATAAGTTGGGTCGATGGCATTGTAGTAGAAATAGGCATCCCAATTGGATAAACTGGAGCGACTATAGTTTGTGCCACGATCGGATGATGAGGTAGTTACAAAACCTTTATCGATCCAAACAGCTCCGGCAGGGTCGGTCGATTCGCACATGCCAATAAAGGCACGTTCAGTCCAGCTTCCATCGAAATTTGACGAGGTATTTGCCTTGCCAGTTTTGATGTAGTTATCGATAACAACGCTGTAATACATACGCAAAACCTCTTGCCCTCCAACGTTTACACGACGTACAACCGGCGCCCAGTAGCCAAAATTGATGCTTTCGTTGGGGATGACGGCAAGTCCCATGCGTATACGGATTGCGTTAAGCGAATCGGTTACCCAAGCAGGAGCCTCGTAAAAAGGCCCTCCTATCCACTCCCAGTTCACCAAATCTTTCGAACGTTTGCCCTGAAAATGGCCGTGCCCATTGTGCTCATTGCCATACGAAGCATCGGTACCGTACATATAATAATAACCATTGAAGAAAGCAACTGACGGGTCGTGAACGTTAGCCAGATTCCACTTGCTCCGGTTTGCCCACGACGAAATAGATGAATAGTCGTCGGCATAAGTTGGAATAGTGAAACTTGCAATTGTATCGGGCTCTTCCTTCTTCGGTTCAACATCATCGTCGTTGCACCCTGCAAACGATAGCATTATTATGCTGATAGATAAAAACAGTAAATATCTCATTTGAATATCTAATTTGCTTCTGTTAAAAAACTTCCTTATCAACATACAAAAAATACATCGATAAGGAAGTCTCCAATTTATAAGAACGATTCCTACTTCACAATAGGACGAACCGACCACTTAGCTAAGAAAGCAGGTCCATTATCTTCATTCTTGTTAGCCGAATTACCTACAAGATTAGGGTTTGCATTCAGCGTAGATTGATATATTGGGAAATATTCATGTCCCTTATAGTAATATTGAAATGAAGAAGCACTGGCAGTTTCAGCGGTAAGTTCTTCTGTTGATGCTTTTCCATCGAGTTTGTAATAAGCATGTTCAACCAACTGATTCAAACGATTAGCGTCGTAGAAGAATCCCCAACGGAGCAAATCGATACCACGTCCGTTTTCGCAACCGAATTCTTTCGGGCGTTCAACGTTAGCTATTTGTTCGAAAAGAGCATCAGCCGAAGAGAAGTCAGAAACTTTGAGATCTTCAAGAGCAGCACGACGACGAACGATGTTGATATAATCGATTGCTGTTTGGGTTGGCCCATTTATTTCATTTTCGCATTCTGCAGCACGCAATAAAACATCGCTATAACGCATAAGGCGCAGGTTAACACCACAATGCAACCCGTTGGTTATAGAACTGTAAATGTTGTTTCGTGCATTGGTGAACTTAGCAATAGAGATGCCACCCTGAGCATTGTTCGACAATGGTGTTGCTGTAATTTCTTGACTATAAACAATATTACTACGAGGATCTCCGTTTGGATATGCTGCTGTTTTCTGACCAGAATAAGCGCTGTATTCCGTTTCGTAAGAAACCAGTGTCCAGTATAAACGAGGATCAAGACGGCCATCGGTGCTCTTTTCTTTTTTGAATAGGTTATATAACCAAGGTGCACCGGCAAGGTCTCCCCAGCTACCCAATTGCTGTGAAGCATAATTACTCTCAACTGCATGACCCTGAGTTGCCTCCGAGCTAATGTTTACAGGAGTCCACTCTTCATCTGTACCACCTGTGCCAAAGTCCAAAAACTGCACTTCGAAGAGGCTCTCTTTGTTGTTTTCATAAGCAGTACCTTCTCTGAAGTTGTCGCCATAGTCGGCAGTAAGTTCATAATGCCCATACTTGCCTGCCATGATGTCTTTCAGCACTGCATAAGCCTCAGTAAATTTATGGCGGAACATTAGAGCACGGGCCAGATAACCGGCAGCGGCACCGCAAGTTGCACGACCTTTAGCCCACTCACCACCAGCATCGCGCGATGGTAGCATTTCCATTGCTTTTGTAAGGTCGGCTTCAATTTGGTCAAACACTTCGTCTTGTGTATTGTTAGAAGCATACATTGTATTGATGTCTGAATACGATGCATAATCTGTAATCAACGGTACAGTTTGATAATAAGTAGCTAAATGATAGTATGCCAAAGCCCTAAGAAATAGTGCTTGTCCAGCTATTTGATCATAAGACGTTTCTGACATTTCAACTTTATCAACTTTCGACAAAACAAAGTTTGTGCGGTTTACTACATGATAGTTGTCGCGCCATATCCATTGGTCGCCAATTTCAATTGTACCAGGAGAATTAAGGTTATCGTACTCCAAATACCATTGTTGAGATGAGTTCCAAACTTCATCGCCACGCACAGCATCCAACGTGTAGCCAACGCGGGCAAAAGTACCTTCGAGGCGAATGCGGTTGTAACAGGCAATGACAGCCTCCTTAAGTTCCGATTCTGAATCGCCAAAATCGTAGGTTGTCTGATTATTTGGGTTCGTAACATCGAGAGCCTCATCGCAGGCAGTCATGCCTCCAATTAGCGCCAACATTGCTAGAAATATTTTTAAACTTTTCATATTGTTATCCAATTTTTAGATTATAATTTAGAATGAGAAGTGTACACCGCACATGATTGTTTTTGGTGTTGGATAAGAAGCATAGTTGTAGCCTGGGGTAAATGTACCTCCTGCAAAGTCAACGTTATACCCTTTATATCCAGACAATGTAGCTAAATTTTGAGCCGATGCGTATAAACGAACGCCTTTAACGTAGCCACTAAACCATCTATCGGGGAAGTTATAACCCAATTCAATGTTGGCCACTTTTAGATACGATGCATTTTGCATGAAACGTTCGCTGAACATATCGTTGGTGATTGAACCAGTAGATTTGTATGCCACGCGTGGAACATCAGTGTTTGTGTTATCTGGTCTCCAAGCATTTAATAGGTCAACATCCTTATTGAGTGCTCCATAAGAGCTACGCAAAGTGACGTCAACAAAATCAACAGCTTTGAAACCTGCTGCTCCATAAGTCGATATGGTTACATCAAAACCTTTCCATTCGGCACGTAAATTCAACCCAAAATGAATGTTTGGCAACCCACTACCCAAAAATTGTTGGTCTTCGTTAGTAATTTCACCATCGTTGTTGATGTCAGCATAGGCAACATCACCAGGTTGAGCTCCACTCTGATTGATGAGTTCACCTTCTGCGTTGACACGGCTATCTATTTCTGATTGCGACTGGAAAATGCCTTGGTATACGTAACCGTAAAATTCTCCAACTTCACGGCCTACCTCTGTACGGCAATAACCATCGGTACGAGGTTCGCCCGAAACACCCAACTTTGTTACCTTGTTGCTAAGAGTAGATAAGTTTGCAGAAATATCATACTTAACAGCATTGTTGTGGTTGTGATAAGCAAGCAAGAACTCAAGACCCGAATTTACCATTGTTGCAGCATTCATGGTTACTGTTGCATTTGTAGCACCTGCATTGGCCGGTACTGCTACACTATAAAGTAGGTCTTCTGATGTTGACTTATACCAGTCGAATGTGAATTCTAACTGATTGTTGAACATGCCAAGGTCGAGACCAAAGTCGATGGTTTTCTTCTTTTCCCATCTGATGGCAGTGTTGACATAGTTTGATATCGCAGAACCGGTAATTTTTTCATTTCCAAAGCTATAAGTGTAATTACCCCTTGGCATTACATCCATATATTGATATTCGCCAATATTCTCATTACCAAGCTCACCATAACTACCGCGAATCTTAAACAAGTTGACAGTAGATTTAGCAATTGGGAAGAAGTTTTCGCGTTCGATACGCCAGCCTGCCGATACAGATGGGAACCAATCCCAACGGTCAGCTGACGAAAGACGGCTTGAACCATCACGACGAGCAGTTAATGAAAGGAGGTATTTTTCATCGAAATCGTAGTTAACACGACCAATATACGATGCCAAAACGTGCTCGCTTTCATAGCTGGTTGCTGATGTTTCTTCGGCATTGTTTACTTGCAAATAGTATGGTTCGGGCATGTTAACACCTTTACCTGTTAGATTATGATAGAGTTCGCGTTCGAATGTCTGACCAACAACCGCATTAATGTGATTTAGTCCAAATTTTCCGTCGTAGCTAATTGTGTTTTCTATAAGCGCATCGCTACTTCCTCTATAACCTTCCAGCAAGTTTTCGTTGCTCTTCGACAAGTAGTTTGTAGTACTTTGAATAAATGCAGGCACAAATGTTAAGTCCTTTACAAGGGTCTTACTGTAAGATAAGTTCAGATTGTAGTCTAACTTATGATTGCTGCTTTTGAGACCAAACATGCCAATGAGGTCGACAGTTGCCGAACCAGAAGCAACAATGCGGTCGACAACAGCATTTCTTTTCAAAAGACTATTGGTGAGCAGAAGATTTGTCACACGCAAATCACCATGAACATCGTCGTAGTATGTACCATAACCGTAAGAGTCGTAGCTATATTCTGATGCAGCCGAAATTTTGTCGTCGAGAACCCATGTCGATTCGTCGTAAGCCTTGATGCTTGGAGGTAAAAGCAATGCTGAAGCCATTACCGGATATTGCGCACCATAAAGACCCTGAACGTATTCGTTGGCATTACTAAGAGCCATATTGTCCTGATCGCTATGACTATAAACTATGTTCGTTTTGATTTTGATAAACTTAACTTCCATAGTATTGTTGACACGTGCAGTGTAACGGTTGAAGTTAGGACCTGCACCTACCATTGTTCCTTCTTGATCAAAGTAGTCGAGCGCAATGTTGTAAATATTGTTAGCGCCACCTCCCGACATGTTGATGTTGTGATTTTGACGAACACCAGTCTTGAACGATTCATTGAACCAATTTGTGTTTACTTGACTTGGATCAATATATTTTGCGCTTGTTGGATCGTAGCCGGCTGGAACATCCATACCGCTGTTTTTGTATGCCATAGTGACGAATTGACCATATTGGTAAGAATCCATTACATCGTACACACCTTTCTGCACCTGATCGAAACCAACATAGCCACTATAATCAATTTTCATTGCTTCGTTCTTTTTACCTTGCTTTGTTGTGATAATAACCACACCGTTGGCAGCACGCGAACCGTAGATTGCAGCAGCAGAAGCATCCTTCAGTACCTGAAGAGATTCGATATCGTTTGGAGAGAAGTCGCGAATGGTTGTTCCCATTGGCACACCATCGACAACGTAGAGAGGCGCGGTGCTACCGAACGAACCGATTCCACGGATACGTACTGTTGGGTCGGCTCCTGGTTGTCCATCACTTGTAATTTGAACGCCAGATACTTTCCCTTCGAGCATTGTTGAGATGTTTGAGTGCGATACTTTCTTCATCTCTTCGGCATTAACAATGGCAACCGAACCGGTTAGGTCAACCTTGCGTTGTGTACCGTAACCTATTACTACCACCTGGTCGAGTTCTTGTAAGTCGGACTGCAATGTGATTTTGCCAAGTTCAGTTTTTCCACCAACTGTTACTTCAATACTTTTGTATCCAATAAAAGAAACTAGCAGCGTAGCATCCGATGGAACAGAAATAGTGAAGTTGCCATCAATGTCGGTAATGATACCATTAGATGAACCCTTTTGTTGTATGGTTGCACCTGGAAGCGATTCCCCTTTTTCATCAACAATTTTCCCTTTTACTGTTATGTTACCAGTTTGAGTCGTTGACATCTGGTTGGCATTGCGGTTGCTTTCGGCATAAGTTGCCTGTGCGAATGCCAGTAATCCCAACAGGATTAAATATGTATATTTCATACGATTAATTTTATCTTAGTGATTATTCAACAATTACGAGATAAGAAACCTCTGTTACAAGTGCACAACTCAAATCAGCACTATCGATGGTTATACCTTCATACTTTTGGAAATGCGTTTCGCCGTTAGCGTAAGTAACATTGTAAAGAACATCAGCAGTATTGTTACCATTGTTTGTAACAGTGATTACAACCTTAGAACCACTTATGTTTTTTGTGAATGTATCCCATACCCAATCGTTTGTTGCAGTGGCTGTACCATAGCCATCACCCCATCCAAAGTTGTCCATCCGAACTACACCATATTCAGTAACCTTGTCGGCTTTGCGAAGAATTACACAAGGGCTGTGCCAGTTAGCAAGATTATCGGAGTAGCTATACATTGTAAGTGTTTTACTTGTGCCTGAAGCAACTGTGTAATCATCGGAGAATACCGTCCACCAAGTAGTCGAAAAGTCATTAGCACCTACTTGACTTACACCCTTTACAAGAGTTAATGGGCAAGTTGTTGTAACTGTTTTTGTTGCACCAACATAAGAAATTACAACTGACTGAGAACCAGCCACAGCTTGAATCTTGCCAAACTGAAGAGCTGCATTGTCCATAATTCCGGTAGTACCATCGGAATAAGTTGCAGTTACCACAATACCAGCAGTATTAAACAGGATAGGATCGCTACTATAGAAATAATACTTGGTTATGGTTGGCAATGTAGTAACCTCAAGACTAGCAACAGAATTGGTTACCTCAAGAGTGTAAACAGTTGAAACAGCCTGACAGTATTCGCCTTGTTTAGTTTTGTTATAAGCTACAATAACATTTTTCTTTCCAAGCGAAGTCATATCAGGTACAACATTGAATGATATATCGGAAGAGTCAACTTGTTCAGAAGATCCATCGGAGTATGTAACAGTTGCTTTTGCATCGCCCCAGAAGTTCTCGTTGCCAATTTCGACAAAAGCAGGAGCTCCAGTTATGACAATTGAAGTTGGATTAACATCTTCTACCGCAGTAACTTTAGAAGGCAAAAGGTATGCTTTCTTCATTTCGAAAAAGCTACCATCGCAAACTAAGAAAGCGTTAATATCGGCAGAAGCCGAAACAGGTTGCTGATATGTTTGAACTAATTCTACCCCATTTGTACCAACAGATGTGGCTGTTACAAAAACATTACCGGTAGCTGAGTGGTCAACTTCGATGGTAACATACGCACCTTGCATGGTCGTACGGAAATCGTTCCAAATATCGCCGTCACCGTCGGTGTCGGGATAGTTTTGGGTGATCATGGCTCCATCGTAAGCATAACCTTCTGCTGCCATTGTGCCTCCCCAACCATAAGCATCTGAACGGAGAACAAAGTATTCAGCATAACCATCGGCATCACGATCTGCAATTTCGTTGGCAATGGCAAGGTTCCAGTTGTTCCAGTTGTTAACGCCGGTTCCGTGGTTAACAAATTCTAAATGCAACAGCTTGTTCGAAGGAATGGCAAAATAATCGGAGAATGAAGTCCACCATGCGGCACTGTTATCTTCGGCACCTACTATTGCGGTAGCGATGTTGATATAAGTAGTGTCGCCTGTATCAACACCTGCTTTCGCAGCTGCAATGGAATCTATCCGGTTCTGTAGGTCAGAAGGAGCATCAATTGAAAAAATATCCAACTTCTCGCACCCAACTAAACCAAATGCTGCAAAAACTGCTACGAACATAGCGAGCTTCATCAGCTTAGATGTTTTCATCCGAAAATTGTTAGTTTTTTTAATTGTCGGATGAAACCCACATGATTCATCTTCATGGGTGTTTTTGTGCAAACATGTTCGTTTCATAAGTTTAAATTTAATTGAATTCATTTCGTAATATTTTCATAGTTAAAATCAGTTAAAAAATGATTGAAACAAAACTACCATTAGCCTTTATCGACAAGGAGGATAAATAGTTTTATAAGGTGGACATATCGTCACACATGTAAGAAAATAAGCATTCAATTAACCCCCTCAATTCACATATAAGTTACAAAATACTTATTTGCAAACATTTAAAACTCGGAATCATTTATGTGTTCTTTTATTTTTTTTTCAGTATTTTAATTCGTTTTTTAATTTGTTTTATATTGTCGCACATAATCTGCCATCAATAATCAACTCTCTATGAGTGATTTTATCTCATGGCTCGTTTAATCCTTATTTGAAAAGTTGGACTAATGAATTTTAAAAGATCAATAGCAGTTATTACGGTTGTTTTGCTGTTTCTAAATCTCAATTTAGCAGGGCAGATTGGCATCAATTATCGGTTTCAGTACCTTCAAATTGAAGACGGACTACCGCAAAACACAATTAACGCCATTGCGAAAGACAATTATGGATTTATGTGGTTTGGTACCAATAATGGCATTTGTCGTTACGATGGATTCTCTTTTGAATCGTTCAAATCGGAAAAAAATGATCTGAATTCACTTCCCGACAACATGATCAGCGCAATTGAACCAAGTTCAGACAATAAGCTCTGGATTGGCTCATCGAATGGCCTCTCTTGTTTCGACGCATCGACCGATAAGATTACACAATTCTCCACCTCAGAGAACAAAAATCTGGAGATTATCAAAGTTTCATCCATTGTAGCAGATGGAAATAACATTTGGGTTGGCTCTTCAATCAACGGAATTTTTCTTCTATCGAAAACTAAGAATGGAGATTTTGAGTTGACCTCACACTTTTGCGAGCAGGAGGGAAATCTCCCTGAAAATACTGTAAATGTAATTTATAGAACAAAAGACAAGAAGATTTGGGCGGGAACAACAAACGGCCTTTATGTTTTCAACGAGACAGAGAAAAAGTTTAACCTGTTCACTGCGAACAATTCAATATTGCAGGCGACATTTGTTAACGATATTTTTGAAAGTAAAACCGGCAACATTTATATTGGTACTTATAATGGACTGGCTTTAATTCGCAATAACTCAACTACAGCAAATTGGTATTTCCCAAACTTTTCGAACCCCAGAACTCTGGCACATGGCACAGTAAATAAAGTGAGCGAAGATTCTCGTGGAGGTATTTTGGTGGGGTCGCTAGGTGGGCTTCAACTTTTCAATCCATTAACTGAGACTTTTACGTCGTTTCAGGAGGAAGGCCCCGACAATTTTATACTGAACAACAAATTTATCAACACTATTTATTGCGACAACTCGGGCAATGTGTGGGTTGGCACAGAAAAAGGTGGGGTAAATAAATTCAATGTCTTTCAAAAACAGTTTGGTTCTTTCACCAACAACCCAATTAACCCAAACAGTTTAAATGTCAACACTGTAAATTCGATATTTAGAGAGAATGGCCACCTTTGGATTGGAACTGCCGGCGGCGGACTGAACTCTGTTGATATCCCAACCGGAAAATTCACCCATTACACTTATAATGCCTACAACACTCAAACTATAAGTAGCGATTACATTTCGTCTATTGTAAGAGGTGCTGATGGAAACCTTTGGGTTGGTGCATGGGGTGGCGGTCTAAACTGCATAAAAGGATCATCGGGAAACCCAACTATTCAGCGAATTACAGCAACCACGCCGGGGTATCAGAACGACCTTGTCGACTATTTTGTATCGACACTTTGGAACGACGAAAAACGTGGACTTTTAGTTATTGGCGCACAAGGAGGTTTGTCTACTTTGACATACAACAGCCACAAATTCACAACATTAATATCGCCAAACTCGTCAATCCCCCCAATTTCTGAAGTAGGTTGCATTCTGAAAGATTCAAAAGATTATTACTGGATTGGGACCCGAAACGGACTTTTCCGATTTCCTGCCAGTTCAATAAAGAATACCGAAGCCCCACAACTGGCGCTTGAAAACCTGCAATTCTTCACCAATAATACCGACGATTCACTTTCATTGCCAGGTCATTATGTAATTTCGCTACTCGAAGATTCGAATGGAAATATTTGGGCTGGAACTTACGGCAATGGCTTTTGCAAAATCGACATTCAAAAAGAGGGAACCATAAGATGCACCAATTTTTCGCAGAAAGATGGATTATCGAACAATGTAACTTACAGTATCTTAGAAGACGAAAATAAAAATTTATGGATTAGCACCGATTTTGGACTTTCGAAATTCAACACGAAAGATCGCCAGTTCCGAAATTTTTACAAGCAAGACGGACTGCTCAATAATCAGTTCTACTGGTCGGCATCGTTCAAAGACCGAAATGGAAATTTATATTTCGGAGGAACCGATGGCCTCAACTATTTCAACCCTGAAGAGATTGCTGAATATAAACATGTTGTAATTCCGAAAATTACCCATCTGAAAATATTCAACCAAGAAATTAAGGCTGGCGAAAAGCTCCACAATAAGGTTATTCTGAACAAACCAGTTTATAATTGCGACACCATAACTCTCTCATACCGCGACAACAACATCTCATTCGACCTTTCGGCATTCGATTTCAACCTTCCCGAAAAAACAAGCTTTGCATACATGATGGAAGGCATCGACAAAGATTGGATTGTGGTGCCCGCACAACGCCGTTTTGTTACCTACAGCAACCTGCCAGCAAAAACATTCAACCTGCTAATAAAAGCTTCGAACAGCGATGGTATTTGGAACGACCAACCAACAAAAGTTACCATTATTATTGCCCCGCCATTCTGGAAAACAGCTTGGTTCAGCATCATGCTCATTATTGGGGTACTGGTTGCTACATTCTTTACCATTCAATATCAGATTCAACGATTTGTTGATCAGAAGAGAATCCTTGAAAACAAAGTTATTCAGCGCACAAAGCAAATAGAAGATCAGAAAGTTATTCTCGAAAAGCAGGCCACAGAGTTGATTGAATCGAACCACAAGCTTGAACGCAGGCAAACCCTGATTGAACATCAGAAAGAGGAACTCGAAAACAAAAACAACGAAATATCGGCACAACGCGACGAGCTTATCCTTCTGAACAACAAAGTGGAAGAGATAAATCAGAAACAGATGATGTTCTTTACAAACATTTCGCACGAGTTCAGAACCCCGCTTACGCTTATTATTTCTCCGGTTGAGCAGATTATCAGCAAGATGAACCTTAACCCCGAAACAATAAGCGTGCTGAAAATTGTAAACCGCAACGCCCAACGGCTGCTTATGCTTATTAACCAACTGCTCGAAATCAGGAAAATTGAAACTGGCAATCAGCTTCTGAAGGTTGAAAAAACCGAAGCCGAACCTTTTATTCTTGAGACATTTAATTCGTTTGCCGATCTGGCTCAGAAGAACGAAATTGATTTCAAGAACCAGATTTCTATTTCGGTTGTTGAATCGTGGATTGACCGTGAGAAACTGGAGAATGTACTTTATAACTTGCTTTCGAACGCATTCAAATTCACCCCAAAACAGGAACAAATTATTCTGTATGCCAGCACAAAAAACGAACGCAACACCAACTACCTTGAGTTAGCGGTAAAAGACACCGGCACCGGAATTCCGAAAGAGCACCTTGAACGACTGTTCGACCGCTTTTACCAAGTACCCGAAAATCACACATCAAAAAATCAAGGCTCTGGAATCGGACTTTCGCTGGTGAAAGATTTAGTTGAGATTATGCACGGAACTATCGGAGTTGCAAGCGCACCCGGACAAGGAAGCACATTCACGGTTTCTATTCCAATATCGAAAAATGCTTTTGCTGCCGATGAAATTGATGAAAGCGGGCAGGTTTTCGAATCGGAAATTAAGAACCGGATCGCTCTATTTTCGGAAAACATAACTGCAACCGAGCCCGTTAACAACGAAAAGGTGCAAGCCGAAGTTGAAACAGTTTTGGTGGTTGAAGACAATGCCGATATGCGATCGTTTATCTGCACAAACCTTTCGGAACATTACCGTGTAATTGAGGCTGAAAACGGACGGCAAGGTTACGAAATGGCCAAAGATGAAGAACCAGCTCTGGTTATCAGCGATATTATGATGCCCGAAATGAACGGCTTAGAGTTGTGCAAAAAAATCAAAAACAACTTATACACCAGCCACATTCCGGTGGTTTTGCTAACAGCAAAAGGCAATATCGAAGATTTTGTGGAGGGGCTGGAACAGGGTGCCGACGATTATATTTCGAAACCATTTAACATTGAAATACTGATTGCAAAAGTCACCGCCATTATTGAAAACCGCAGAAAACTTAAGAACCGTTACAATTCGTTGGAAGAGGTAAACCCGAGCGAACTTACCATTTCAACTCTCGACTCGCAGTTTTTCAAAAAGATTAACGAAGTGGTTGAGCAAAACTACACAAATGCCGATTTCGATGTCGACCAATTTGCTTCGCTTATGTATGTGAGCCGCAGTCAGCTGTACAAGAAAATTAAAGCAATTACCGACATGTCGACGAACGATTTCATTAATGTATACCGACTAAAGCGATCGGCTGAACTGCTAAAACAAGGCAACTTGCAGGTGAGCGAAATTGCTTACAGCGTAGGGTTTAACGACCCCAAGTATTTCAGCCGAATATTTAGAAAGTTTTTCAAGGTCTCGCCCTCGGAGTTTGTGAAAAAACCTTCGCAAAACGAACAGAAGGAGTGAAAATGATTGTAATATGAAAACTGTGTCATTAAAAATAGACGACTCGATTTTTTGCGAAACCGAAAACATTCTTTCCCGGATTAAGATCCCCAGAGACCGATATATTAACGAAGCTTTAGCATATTACAATAAGCTTCAACGCAGACAACTATTA
>CAZRXT010000029.1:0-8353 GCA_964604035.1 uncultured Prolixibacteraceae bacterium
TAAACCGGGGATGAGCCGCGACGACCTAATTTCGATCAATGCAGGTATCGTTAAATCTGTTACCGAAAATATCGTTAAATACTCACCAAACGCAAAAATCATTATCGTTTCAAATCCATTAGACGTAATGACTTACTGCGCATCTCTTGCAGCAAACAAAGCTAAAAACGAAGTAATTGGTATGGCTGGTATTCTTGATACTGCCCGTTACCGTGCTTTCCTTGCCGAAGCTTTAGATGTAAATCCTAAAGATATTCAGGCAATTTTAATGGGCGGCCATGGCGACACAATGGTTCCACTGCCACGTTACACAACTGTTGCGGGTATTCCTGTAACTGAACTGATTGATGCTGAACAACTCGACGCAATTATTGAACGTGCAAAAGTTGGCGGTGGCGAATTGGTTAAATTATTAGGCACATCGGCTTGGTATGCTCCAGGTTCTGCTGCTGCTCAAATGGTTGAAGCAATTATTCTTGATCAAAAACGTATTTTCCCAGTATGTGCTTACTTGGATGGCGAATATGGTTTGAAAGACATCTATCTTGGAGTTCCAGTGAAATTGGGTAAGAATGGTGTTGAAAAAATCATTGAACTTGATTTGAACGAAGAAGAAAAAGCATTACTTAATGCATCGGCTGCTGCTGTAAAAGAGGTAATGAACGTTCTTGATGATATGAAATTGTTCTAAAAACAATCAGCATATAAATACAGAAAGCCATTGGTGAAAACCAGTGGCTTTTTTTATTAAATATGGTTTGTTGTATGGAAAATAAAAAACGACAGAATAAAAATCCTGTCGTTTTAAATATGTCGATTAATGATTGTTCTTATACAAATTGATCGCCTTTCGCAATTTTCACATCGTTTACGAACTGCCTAATTTGTTGCTCGTCTTCTTTGCGGCAAATAAGAATTGTGTTGTCCGATTCAACAATAATGTAACCGTCAAGTCCTTGTACAACAACAAGTTTGTCATCGCCCATGTTGACTATGCAGTTTTTTGTGTCGTACAGTTTTATGTTTTTACCTTTTATGGCATTGTCGGCGCTGTCTTTTTCCGAGTTGTCCCACAAAGAACCCCAAGTTCCTAAGTCGCTCCATCCAAAATCGGCACACAATACGTACACGTTTTTGGCTTTCTCCATTACACCATAGTCGATAGATATATTCTGGCATTCGGAATATGCTTTGCTTAAGAAAGCTTGTTCTTCGCGGGTGTAATAATATTTTGTTCCTTTTTCAAACAGTTCGTTCACTTCGGGAAGGAATTTCTCGAATGCGCTAAGTATTGATTTTAGAGACCAAACGAAAATGCCTGAATTCCAAAAGAATTCACCACTTTCAACAAAAACCTTTGCCATTTTTAGGTCAGGCTTTTCGGTGAAAGTCTTTACCTTATAAAGGTTGCCATTAGCATTTTCGGTGTCGTCGACGTTGAACTTTTCGCTTATTTGAATGTATCCATAACCTGTTTCTGGGCGGTGAGGTGTAATTCCAAGAGTAAGTAGAGCGTCGTTTTTCTCAACAAAGCTTAACCCTTTCATTAACTGTGAAGTAAACTCATCTTCTTTGGTTATTAAATGATCGGAGGGCGCAACTATGATGTTCGCGTTTTCATTTTTTCTTTTGATTTTGTGACAGGCATAAGCAATGCACGGAGCTGTGTTTCTGCGCATTGGTTCGCATAGTACTTGTTCTTCTTTCAACATGGGGAGTTGTTCAAGAACCATTTCTTTATAATCGAGGTTTGTAACGATTAAAAAATTCTCAGTAGGGCAAATCTTATTTATCCGTCTAAATGTTTGTTGAATAAGTGTTTCTCCTGTTCCGAGGATGTCAATGAATTGTTTTGGGCGGGATGTTTTGCTCAGAGGCCAAAACCTGCTGCCAATTCCCCCTGCCATAATCACGCAAAATAGATTATTCATGTCAAATTGTTTTGTTCTTAAGTGTCGAAGATAAAACTTTAAAGTATAATGTCAAATGTTATTCTTCAATTGCTTTGTTTTAATTCATTGCTGAATTTCAAAATAAAAGACCGTCAATGAGATGACAGTCTTTTATTGTATGTAAAATTGATCTTTTCTTTTCTCTTATTTTGGTTGCATTCTGATTATAGGTATCATCATCTCTTCCATTGAAATACCTCCATGCTGGAATGTGTTTTTGAAGAAGTTGGCATAGTGGTTAAAATTGTTTGGATAGGCAAAGAAATCCTGATTTCCGGCAAAAATGAATGTTGTGCTTACATTTGGTGCCGGTAATTTTGCCTCACTGGGCTTTTTTATGTCGAAAACTTCTTTTGGATTGTAATTCAGATTTCGTCCAAGTTTGTAGCGCAGATTCGAATTAGTTGTTCTTTCGCCAATTACTTTCAAAGGATTGCTTACTTTTATTGTTCCGTGATCGGTGGTTAATATCAGTTCGAAATTATTGTCGCGCAACTCCTTAAGTAATTCGGGCAGCCCCGAGTGGTTGAACCAGCTAACCGTTAGCGAGCGGTAGGCTGCTTCGTCTCCGGCCAATTCTTTAATCATGTCCATCTCTGTTCGGGCATGCGAAATCATATCTACAAAGTTGAAAACCTGCACAGCAATATCCGATTGAAGGATTTGGTTCAGGTTGTCGGTTCCTTTTCGACCTGTTTTGGCATTTGTAAACTTTTCGAAATAGAGTTTTTCTTTCCGTCCGTTTCTAATCATTTGTTTCCGAAGAAGTTCTTCCTCGAAATTATTTTTTCCTCCCTCTTCGTTGTCGTCCTCGAGCCAGTATTCCGGGTGTATTTTCTGGATATCGGAAGGCATAAGCCCAGCAAAAATACTGTTTCGGGCATACATGGTTGCTGTTGGAAGTATCGAAAAGTACATTTCGTCTTTTACGATTGTGTAATATTCGCTGAAGATTGGGCTAAGTGCTTTCCATTGGTCGAAACGGATATTATCGATCAGCATTACAAACACCTTCTTTCTTTCGTCGAGAATTGGGAAAATCTTTTTCTTGAACAGATCTGGTGAAATTATTGGTCGTTCTACATTTTCAAGATTAAGCCAATTCAGATAATTTCTTTTTACGAAACGGGTGAATGCATTGTTGGCTTCGTTTTTTTGCATTTGCAGCACTTCGTCCATCGCTTTGTCGTCCGACGAGCTAAGTTCCATTTCCCAAAATATCAGTTTGCGATAGACATCTTCCCAGTCGGGTATTGTAAATGAGTCGTTTATCTGCATTCCAAGTTTAGAGAATTGCATTTGATATGCCGATGTGGTTTGGCGTGTAACCAGTTCTTTCTGATTAACGTTTTTCTTTATCGAAAGAAGAATTTGTTTTGGATTTACTGGTTTGATCAGATAATCGGACATTTTTGAACCAATAGCCTCGTCCATAATTGCTTCTTCTTCGTTCTTGGTAATCATCACCACAGGCACAATATTGTTGATCTCTTTGATCATGCTCAGTGTTTCGAGGCCACTGTATCCTGGCATGTTTTCATCAAGAAAAATAATATCGAAGTGTTCTTCTTTAACCATGTCGATAGCATCGGCTCCGTTGGTGGCTGTTTGAACGTCGTAATCTTTGTTTTCCAGAAAGATGATATGTGGTTTCAGTAGGTCGATTTCATCATCGACCCAGAGAATTTTTAACTTTTTGTTCTGCATGGCTAATTGATTCTATATTTATGAATACTGATTAAATAACAAAGCTACGAAGCAATTATTGTGCAAGTCCAAAGCGGTTATGGTTTTTTAACTAATAGGCCGCCTCGTAAAATTTCTGGTATTCGCTTATCTCTTTCGAATCTTTCAGCTTTTGAAGGTTTTCATCGCTGATAAGGTAGCTTTTATAGTCGATATTTCGGAGCGACATGCTTATGCGCTGATCGCTTTTCACGTTTTCCATATAACTTCGGGCATCGGCTTTGTTGCCTATACCTTTTACAATTATTAATGTGCCCATTTTTTCGAATGGTTCTTGAACGACTTTTAGATTCAACGCGCGGTATTTCATTGCATTAAATCTTGTGAGGTAGGTCATCAGCAACGCTTGGTTCGATCCTTCGGCAGGAAGAATGAATATAAAATTGTGTGTTGCAGTTGAGTCGAACGAAAACAGCTTATAAACAGGTTCAACCGGTGCTGCTTTTGTTTTCTGTTCTGTTTTTTCTTCTGTTTTTGAAATAGCAGGTACTTTGGCCGAATCAGTAGCCTCCGGTTCTATTGATGCTTTGGGGCTTGCTATTTCAGCTTTAGTTGCTTCTTCTGTGATGGAAGCAGTAGTTGCGGTTGCTGGTTCCGATTTTGTTTCCTGAACAGATTGCGTTGCGGCCTGAGTTGGCTCAGATTTTTTCTCGGCTTGCTGTTCAGTTTTCTGTTCTACTGATTGTTTTTCAACACTTTCAGTAGTTGGTTTATTTTCTGTTTGATCAACCTTTTCTTCTTTCACAGGTTCGGCTTTTACCGGCACTGGTGGTTTTCTGCGGATGTAATTAGCTTCGTAGAACTTTCGCCATTCGCCAATACTATCGGTTTCAGTAAGCTTCTTGAGGTTCTCGTCGCTAATAACGAAACTCTCGTACACCGCGTTTTTCAACGACGAAAAGAGTTCGTTTTTAACCGCGGTTTGTTTTAGGTAATCCAACGCATCGTTGGCATTGGCAAACGAAGAGACGGATAGGAGTGTTGCTTCTTTCAATCTGCCAGGTATCACCTTTAGCCTCTTCTCTTTGTGCAATGTTGAGTTGTACCTTACAAAATCGCGCATCAGATAGCCTGTTGCCATATTTTTCTGGGGTATCATTATTGTATATGAGTGAGGTTTATTGTAATCGAGATTGTAGAATTGAACCTTAACAACGGGTTTGTAATCAGCATCTTTTGTGTCCACAACAACATATTCGCCTTGTTCTTTTAACTCTTCCGACGTATCTTGGTTCAGCCTTGCAATAAGTGCTTCTGGCGAATCGAGTTCCTTCTCTGTGAATTTTCCGGTTGTGATGTTGCTGTAATTCTTGACAAAGAATGCGATATAATCATTGTACGATTTCTGGCTCAACATTTCGCGGTAGTTATTGCTCGAAGCCACAAAATTGAGGTACGATTTCCCTGCAAGAGTTTTAAAAACTTCTGGTTTTCTGATTATTGAAAGGAAATAAACTAGAGCGCTCTCTTTGTTCTCAAAATTCCGCACAATAAGCATTTTCGTTTCCGAGTTAAGGCTTTCGCTCTCAATTTCAAAATCGAGTGAGGTGAAATTGTCAAGGTTGTAGTTGGCAATATCGAATTTCAATCGGTTTATGTCAACAGAGGCTTCGTTCGGATATGCAATGATGAAATAGTGCAGCAAGTCGCTGTCTTTGTTCCATTTACTGTCGATAGAATCGTTGGTTTGAATGTTTTGAGGTAAAAGTTCGCTGTTTTTTATTACATCGTTTAAATAACCTGCGCTAACCAACTGGTTGTAGTCTTTCAATTTATCTTCTTTAATTAAAGCAAGAATTTTTTGAGCTAGTTCTGTTGGTTCTGATTTCGGATATTGTGTTATGTACGATTTCATGGCATTAGCAAATTCGCTATTGCCTAGGCCTCTTGATTTCGAAACGGTGTTTACAAATTGTGCTTTTGCTGCTAACGAAGTGTCAGGGTTCATGCTCATTACCTGATTACTGTATTGGATTGCAGATGCAAAGTCGCGCTTTTTATACGAATTGAAAGCCTGATTGTACAGATTGTTCATCTCCTCTTTTCGAGCAGCTTCTTCAACAAGGAAATTTGGATTTATAAGGTATTTTGCATAATTCGAATCAGGGAATTTTTGAAGGATTAATTCACGATAAAATGTTGAACTATCGGTGTTTCCGATTGTTTTGTGCAAATCCCAAAGGTTGAAATAGCTAGTGAGCTCATAAATATTTTCGGGATATCTTTTGTTCAGGCTGGTAAAGTTTTTTGCCGAATATTCGAAATCGTTGTATTCTGTTTTCAGCAATGTAGCTGAAGTAAAAAGGGCATCGCGCACTTTGTTGTTCGAAACTTTCATTAATGAATCGGTACGCGGAATATCCTGAAGGTAGTACTCTTTCGAAGTTGGGTCTTCAATGCGCTTCACTGCTTCTTCTTCCATTACACTGTCGAGTTTTTCGGCAACAGGCTCGCCCGATTCATCTAAAGTGATTTCCGATTTATCAATACGCCTCCAATTATCTTCCAGTTTCCTTTTCCCAAAAAGTTTCTCAAATTCTTTCTTTCCGTACGAAACGGTAGATGTGTTATAGAAATAAAAACTCGATCCGGTGTTCGAAAGTTTCATCCTGCTTGAAGTTGCCGAGTAATAACTCCCTGCATCGCCTCCAGCATTTTGTGAAGTCATGAGTTCTTCCTGTTTTTTCTTCTCGGCGTCAATCCATCCCTGAATTTTATCATTAAGCTCGATGTCGCTAAGTTTTGCAAGTTTTTGCAGACTATCCTGTTTTTCAACTTCAACTAAGCTTGTAACCAATTTGTTGAGGTTGTTATATTCTTTTGAAATAGCGTCGTAGTTAGGGTAATTTTCATCGATTACAGCCATTGCCGAGTCGTAGTAATTTCCAGCCGGAATGTAATTTTTCCTTTCGAAAAGGACTTCTGCAAGAGTTAAACAACCCAGAGCACGTTGATGGGTGTTTTCGGTTGATAGTGCCACCGATTTCTTATACAGTTCAATTGCTTCGTCTGTTTTTCCTTCGTTGTTCGATATTTTAGCCAATGCGAAATATATCTGGTCATAATAAGGTTCATTCCACCTCTTCTTTAGCATTTTCTTCAGGTCTTTACGAAGTTTCGAAGCACTTTGGCTCCCCGTAAATACTCCCGCACTGTTAATTCTGGCATTAAATAGCATCTCATATTCTGGCCGGCGGCGTATTACTTGCTTGTATGCTTCGAGAGCCTGTTCTGGTTTATTAGTCTCCTGATAAAGTTGCGCCAGAATGAAAGTGTATCTTGTTTTTCGTTTGTTTCCCTTAATATTTTTAATTCCAATATTCAGATAATGAATGGCTTCGTCGAAATGTTGTTGCTTTAGGTGCATGTCGGCAGCAACAATTGCAAGTTCACCATCGAGTTTTTCGGGGAACAAGTTGTCTCCATCGAGGGTTTCGATTATCTGTTGGGCTTCGGTGTAACGCTCCATTTCGCTATAACAACGTATCAACCAAAGATAAGCGTTGTATTTTGCGGGGTCGTTTTTGTATTTTCTGACTATGAGCTGGAAAGTGCTGCTCGCCATTATGTAATCTTTCTTGTAGTAGTAGCCTTTCCCAATCATCATGTAAGCATCATCGACCCAACTGTTGTATTCGTTTTTGGTTTCAGCCTTCTTTTTGCCTTTCGATTTACTCTTTTTTGGTGGCTTTGTAATTGAGTGGAATTTAATGAGTTTTGTTCCTTTCTCAATGGCAGTGGTCATGTCGCCCGTAACTTTTTCTTCCGTTTTGGGCAAACTTTCCTTGAAAACCGGAAGTACCTTGGTGTAATCTTCCTGAACCTCTTTTTCAATTTTCTGAATGCCAATTTTCATGGCTTCGTTGCCATTGAAATATACATTGTAATGCGAGGTGAGATTGTGGTAACCTCTTGACACAACTGTGTTTTTCTTGGTACTGCAACCTACAAGAAAAATGCACAGGAGGACTGATATAAAGTATTTATGGTAGTATTTTTTCAAAGTAAAAATCTTGTTTCGGAATTAAAAACTCCATTTTATGAAATATATTGTATTCTTTTTGGTCAAGGTTAAAATTTATGCAAAAATACTAAACTTTGCTAAGATCGCATTTGCAATAAAAAACTGAGATACTATACCTACTTCTTTTTATTTGAATCATATTGCGTAGAAAGTTTGCTGTTTTTTTTACTGTAGAAGATATAGATAAGTAAGCCCAAAGCCATCCATATAAATAACCTCATCCAGGTGTCAAACGGCAGAGCAATCATTTGTGATAAACAGATTACGATGCCGGCAATAGGCACCCAGGGAACAAATGGCGTTTTGAATGGTCGTGGTATATCGGGGTTCGATTTTCTCAAAATAATTATGCTGAAACAGACAATAACAAAAGCCAGCAATGTTCCGATAGAAACCAGTTCGCCCAATAAACCAATTGGTAAGACTCCTGCAATAAGGGCAGAAAATAAGCCTGTTATGATTGTTGGAACGTATGGGGTCTTGAATTTTGGATGAACTTTCGCGAAACTTGCAGGGAGTAATCCGTCTTTTGCCATCGAAAAGAAGATGCGGGGTTGCCCCATTAGCATTACTAAAACTACAGAAGTTAATCCGGCCAGCGCTCCAATTTTTATTAAAGGGCGAAGCCAGA
>CAZRXT010000029.1:8453-9960 GCA_964604035.1 uncultured Prolixibacteraceae bacterium
GTAAAAATCCCGGAAATGCCATAAGATCCGAACTTTCCGGTGTTTTCAGGAATAAAAGGAACCCAATTTTCAGTGTTGATAAACGAAAGCCCGAATCCAATAAAGAGCAGGATTACAACAATTTTTATAAATACAATAATATTGTTGATGCGGCTCGACTCCTTAATGCCAATAATAAGGAGCGCCGATATCATTAAAACCAAAGCTACGGCTGGAAAATTCATTAGCGAGCCAGTAAGTACCCATCCTTGTCCTGCAATGTGATCAAACGGAGCCGAGCAAAGTTTTTCGGGAATAACGATGCCAAAATCTTTCAAAAAGCTGACAAAATACCCAGACCACCCAACTGCAACAGTTGAAGATGCAAAGAGGTATTCCAAAATCAAATCCCAGCCAATAATCCAGGCAACGAATTCACCCAGAGTTGCATAGGCATACGTATATGCACTCCCCGAGATTGGTATCATCGAAGCAAACTCGGCATAACAAAGCCCTGCAAAAACACACCCAATTCCCGATAAAATAAATGATAGGATAATAGCTGGTCCGGCATAATTTGCTGCTGCGGTGCCAGTTAGTACAAAAATGCCTGTTCCTATTATTGCCCCAATGCCCAAGGCTATTAAATTCCGTGCGGTTAATTCCCGTTTTAATCCAGAATCGTTATTTGCCTCGTGAAGCAAAACATCGATTGATTTTCTCCTAAATAGTTGATTCATATAACTCTGTGAAAAATGCAAAAAGCTGATTTTGGTTTCGATGTCCAAATATAATCAGTATTTTGAATAAATGGTTGATGGTGATTAATGCCGTTGTTTTCTTTATCGGAAATAAGACATTGGCTTACGTGGCTAGGGAATACTTTGGAGAGAATTGTGCTTCTTATTATTAGTTGTTGGGTTAAAAAAAATTAAAATGCACGTCCAAACATTAAAAGAGTTGATAAAATAATTTAGCATTCAAAGAGTTTCACATATTTTTGAGCCGCAATAATTCCAATTGCTTATCCATAATATTTTTATGATGACATTTTGATTTCTGTGGATTGTAAATCTGTAAGACGGAAATTGCGTTAGATTAACTATAAATTCATTTTTCAACTGAAAACGAATATGATTCATTCTTTTAGGCAAGTATTTAGCATTTTGTTCTTTCTTGTTCTTTTCTGCGGAATGGGAAAAGGGCTAAATGCTCAGAATTCTGAAATAGATTCTATTTCAATACAATCGAGAATAACATTTAGCGATCCAAGTTATATAACCTTGCGGGGTGGGGTAGGGAATATTGAAAATTTAGTGTACCAAGCCAATTTGGCCCCTGATTTAACTCTTCGGTTTAAAAAATACCCCAATCTCGCTCTTGAGCTAACACCTCACATATTATTACGGATGATTGATCAGTATTCTCATCCGGTGAGAACTCCTTCATTTATGCCTAAAGCGACAGTTTATTATCGTCTTAAAGGAAATTCACCAGAAAAAGAGACTATTCCTTTCTTGACTTTTGG
>CAZRXT010000029.1:10060-14790 GCA_964604035.1 uncultured Prolixibacteraceae bacterium
ATCGTCTTAAAGGAAATTCACCAGAAAAAGAGACTATTCCTTTCTTGACTTTTGGACATCATTCAAATGGTCAGGAAGGCGGTTTTTATTATCCCGATAGCCTTGAAGTTAATGGCGATAGTATTATCAATAAAGTCAATGGAAGTTTTTCGTTGAATTCTCTTACTGGTGGGGTAATGTTGTTGGGTGATAATAATAAGATCTTTAATCCGATGGTTAATGCGAAGTTCTCGTTTCAGTATTACTTGATTCGGCAGTTAACCCTGAAGAATATATATGGAAAGTACCGTTTTTCTGCAACGCTGGAATCGGATATTGCTGTTTCAAAAGAGAAACCTGATTTTGTTAGTCAGCAAATGTCTCGATCAAAAATCACTAGTTCGTTACAGGCCGGTTGGATTGCTGGTGAAATGCTTAATGCAAAAGCTCTTGATTTGGACCGTCTTATTGTAAGCTGGACTCTATCTTATCAGCCTGCGAGGTTTAGCGATTTTGCTTTATTTGCCCGTTATTACTATGGACAAGATTACTACAATATAAATTTTGACCGCACATTAAGTTTACTGCAATTTGGACTTTCAATTAAAAAGATTGGCAATTAGTTTAATGTGTTGATATAAAACAAAAAGAGACTACCCATTTGGGCAGTCTCTTTTTGTTTTATAAGTTTGTTTTATTCTAATAGTTCATAGTCGTGCATCGATTTCATGAACGCAACAAAGTCGTTTTTACGTTCAGAATCCATCCAAGCCATTGCACTGCGAGGATGTTCGTTCATTGCTCCGGTAATTAAATATGGAACATGATAGCCCCAGTCTATTTTGTTTTGCCATGGATGTATGTGTTCCTGAATGGCTTGTAATAAAGGCAGTAAACGATATTTTGGATTTTTAAGGAATGCGATCAGAATTTCAATAGGACAGTTGCCAGCTCCTCGCCCCATTCCAAGCAGAGTGGCATCGAGCATTGTTGCTCCTTGAATAATGGAGGTAATTGTGTTCGACATAGCTAGTTGCATGTTGTTGTGAGCATGAATCCCAATTTCTTTATTGGGCAGTGCCTCCGAGTATTTCTTCATCAAGTGTTCGATTGATTCGCAATGCATACTCCCAAAACTATCAACAAGATAGAAAATTGGAACGCGCGATTTTGCCACATCCGAAAGAGCTTCGTCGAGTTCAACTTCATTTACTTTCGAAACAGCCATCAGGTTTATAGTTGTTTCGTAACCTTTATCCATGCAGTGGTGGGCAAGGGCAATTGCTTTATCCATTTGGTGAACATAGCAGGCCACGCGTATCATTGTGATCAAACTTTCACTTTTGGGTGGAATATCGTTTAGGTCGATACGGCCAATGTCGGCCATTGCCGATAACTTCACTTTAGGTTCGCCTTCTCCGACAATGCGGCGCAGGTCTTTTTCGTCGCAAAATTTCCAGGGACCAACAACGTCGCGCGAGAAGGCACTTTCGCTGCTTTTATATCCAATTTCCATGTAATCGATTCCAGCTTCGGCACATGCGTCGTAAACACCTCTCACAAATTCATCGCTAAACTGCCAGTTGTTCATTAACCCTCCGTCGCGAACGGTGCAGTCTACTACTTTTATTTCTTTCTTATACATTTAGTTATGTTTTTTCTAGTTCTTCTACTTTTCTTTTTTTATTATCTCGAACTCTTTCAAAATGCTGTGTTCAACTACGATGCTAAAAATGTGTTCGTAAGTTTTTTTGTCGAGGCCGAGTTCTGCAGCCCAATCTCCTCGCTGGTCAATTACCTTATTCTTTCGGTTCAGATCAATAATTGCATCGGAATTGTTCTCTTTGAATTTCACAATCTCTTTCACATATTCAAACCGTTTGGCAAAAAGGCTAATGATTTCGAGGTCGATTTTGTCAATCTGAGCTCTGATTTCATCTTTTGATTTGCATTATGCCGGTTTCGTCAAATTATTCATCTATTAATATTGAATTGAAAGATATTAGCCCGTTAATTCTTTAAATCGAAATTTATATTGGCAAAAATATTAAAAATCGTCAATTTTTAAAGTGTTATTATTTCCCTTTTTCTGTATTTTTTTGAATTCTAGTTTTTTTAGGATTCTCGCTGTTCACTAAAACAGAACTGTGATTACTGAGAGTTGGGCATTTGTTAACACTTTTGCTGAATTAAATTATTAAATTGAAAGTGTTGTGCAATATCTTGAAGATTATATCGTTTTTGTAGAATAAACTAACCATTTAATAGTAAAAATATGATTCCATTCTTTATAGCACTTGCAATTATGATAATTGCTTTTGTTGCCGTAATGCTGAAGGAGCCTTCGGCGAAGGAGAAAAAACAGAAATAAGATTTACAGCAAAAAGAGAAATTGATTGTTGCAAAAAGAGAAAGGGCATCAATTACTGATGCCCTTTCTCTTTTTGGTATTTATTGGATTAATGTTGTTCTCGATTATTCAAATATACTTCGAGCCGGTTGAGCCCTTCTTTTATGTTTTCCAATGAGTTGGCATAAGAAAATCGAAGATATCCTTCAGCGTTTTCTCCGAAATCGATGCCTGGAGTTACTCCAACATGAGCTTTTTCAAGAATGTCGAATGCAAGTTTGTACGAGTCGTTCGAAAGATGTTTTGCATTTACTAAAACATAGAAAGCACCTGTTGGATTTCCGCAAATTTTAAAACCTAACTCTTGTAATCGCTTTGTAATGAATAGCCTTCGTTCGTTATAAATAGCCTTCATGTGTTCAACGTCGGATGCCGCGTGTCGCAATGCTGCAATTCCTGCTTTTTGGGCAGTCGATCCGGCACAGATGAACAAATTCTGCTGCAATTTCTGCATTGGCCTTATGTATTCTTTTGGTGCTATAATGTAGCCTAACCTGAAGCCCGTCATTGCAAATAGCTTAGAGAACCCGTTTAAAACAAAGGCCTTGTCGGTATATTCTAATATAGAATGTGCTCGTTCTGAATACACTAATCCGTGGTAGATTTCATCGGAAATGATTGTTGTTGGCAGGTTGGCAATCTCTTTCAACGTGTCGGGCGACAGAAGATTTCCTGTTGGGTTCATTGGGCTGTTGATCAGCACAGCACGGGTTCGGTCTGTTATTTTTGTTGCAATATTTTCGGCACGGTATTGAAACCCATCTTTTTCATAAACCGGAACTTTAACTGCCTTGGCATCGACAAATCGCACAAAATTAGGATAGCAGGCATAGCCGGGGTCGGAGAGGATGACCTCGTCGCCTGGGTTGCACAGCACGCCAAGTGCCAATAATATTGCCGGCGATGTTCCCGATGTGACAATAATTTGATCGGGTGAAATGGTTACTCCATATTGCTGAAGGTAGTATTTGCACAATTCTTCGCGGAGATCAGGGTCGCCAAGACTGTGAGTGTAGTGAGTTCTTCCTTCTTTTCCTGCTTTGTTTGCTGCTTCAATTACGCAAGCTGGGGCATCAAAATCGGGCTCTCCAACTTCGAGGTGAATGACATTTATGCCTTGTTTTTCAAGTTCGGAAGCACGTTCAAGAACTTCCATAACAATGAACGGGGTAATTTCTTTCGATTTTTCAGATATCATTTTGAATAGTAAGTCAGTGGTTTTCAGAAAAGGTTTCTGTTTTCTAATTGGCGCCAAAATTAATCATTGAAGAGGAAAACTCTTTGGTAAGAACTCTTTTTTTGATATTATAAACATAAAAGGCTGGCATTTTGTGCCAACCTTCTGATTTTTTGTGGGCTGTACTGGAGTCGAACCAGTGACCCCTACCCTGTCAAGGTAATGCTCTAAACCAACTGAGCTAACAGCCCTTTTTTCTGTGCTGCAAAAATATCAATTTTATAGAAACGTGCAACAAGTTATAGAACCATGAAACATCTTCTTTTATTAAGAAAAACTACTCAACAGTTACCGATTTTGCTAAGTTTCGTGGCTGATCGACATCGCAACCTTTAAGAGTAGCAATGTAATACGCAAAAAGCTGAAGTGGTATCACCGCAAGAAGCGGAGCAACAACAGGATCGGATTTTGGAATCTCAAAAATATCGTTTACCATGCTTCTAAGGTCTCCATCGCCTTCGGTTACAACGGCTATGATGTTGCCTTTTCGGGCTTTTACTTCTTGTATGTTGCTGACAACCTTCTCGTAATAACGATCTTTTGCAGCTACAACAACTACGGGCAGGTTGGTGTCGACTAAGGCTATTGGCCCGTGTTTCATTTCGCCGGCAGCATATCCTTCGGCGTGGATGTACGATATCTCTTTTAGTTTTAATGCCCCTTCGAGAGCGACTGGAAACAGAGCCCCACGGCCAAGATATAATGCGTTGATGCAATCTTTGTACTTGAGGGCAATTTCCTTAACGTGCGGATGAGCAACTAAAATGGTGCTTATTTTCTCTGGAACATCAATTAAATCGTTGATAATTGAGAAATATCGTTCGTCGGTCAATGTTTTCTTCTCGCGTGCAAGTTTGAGTGCAAGCAAAGTTAAAACCGTTACTTGGGCTGTAAAAGCTTTGGTTGATGCTACTCCAATTTCAACTCCGGCATGAGTGTAAACTCCCGCATCGGTCTCGCGCGAAATACTTGAGCCTACTACATTACAGATTCCCAGAACCAATGCGCCTTTTTCTTTTGCGAGCCTTATGGCTGCCAGTGTGTCGGCGGTTTCACCACTTTGACTAATGGCCAGAACCACATCGTCTTCCCTGATAATGGGTC